>CASFUJ010000022.1 GCA_949297645.1 uncultured Desulfovibrionaceae bacterium | reverse complement strand
GCGGGAATAGCTCAACGGCTAGAGCATCAGCCTTCCAAGCTGAGGGTTGCGAGTTCGAATCTCGTTTCCCGCTCCACCTGCCACTTTGATTCCTGTTGCTCCCCCTTCTTCTCTGGCGCGTCATGAGTCCGTGTTTTAGGGCTGCTCTCTCATTTAAATAGAGGGCAGGACGGCGTCCGCTGCTCAAACAGGGCACCACAACTGCAAGTAACCATTTAGGGAGACCATCATGGGCAAGGAAAAATTTGATCGCTCTAAGCCGCATGTCAACATTGGTACCATCGGCCACATCGACCATGGTAAGACCACTCTGACTGCCGCCATCACCAAGATTGCCGGCCTCAAGGGCCAGGGCAAGTTCATCGCCTACGACGATATCGACAAGGCCCCCGAAGAAAAGGAACGCGGTATCACCATTTCCACCGCTCACGTCGAATACGAGACCGACAAGCGTCACTACGCTCACGTTGACTGCCCCGGCCACGCCGACTACATCAAGAACATGATCACCGGTGCCGCTCAGATGGACGGCGCCATCATCGTGGTGGCCGCCACCGACGGTCCCATGCCTCAGACCCGTGAGCACATCCTGCTCGCCCGTCAGGTCGGTGTGCCTTACATCATCGTGTTCATGAACAAGTGCGACCAGGTTGACGATCCCGAACTTCTCGACCTCGTCGAAATGGAAATGCGCGAACTGCTCACCGCCAACGGCTTCCCGGGCGACGACCTCCCCGTTATCCGCGGTTCTGCTCTGAACGCCCTGAACTGCGACGACTGGAAGGCTGACGATGCCAAGTGCATCCTCGAACTCCTCGACGCCTGCGACAACTACATTCCCGATCCCGTTCGCGAAACCGACAAGCCCTTCCTCATGCCCATCGAAGACGTGTTCTCCATCTCCGGCCGCGGCACGGTGGTGACCGGTCGTGTGGAACGCGGTATCGTGAAGGTCGGCGACGTGGTGGAAATCGAGGGTATCCGTCCCCCCCAGAGCACCACTGTGACCGGCGTTGAAATGTTCCGCAAGCTGCTCGACCAGGGCCAGGCCGGCGACAACATCGGCGCCCTGCTTCGCGGCATCAAGCGTGAAGACGTGGAACGCGGCCAGGTTCTCGCTGCTCCCAAGTCCATCACGCCTCACACCAAGTTCAAGTCCGAAGTGTACGTTCTGAGCAAGGACGAAGGCGGCCGTCATACGCCCTTCTTCTCCGGCTATCGTCCTCAGTTCTATTTCCGCACCACCGACATCACCGGCGTCATCAAGCTGGCTGAAGGCGTGGAAATGGTTATGCCCGGCGATAACGCTACCTTCAACGTCGAACTCATCAACCCCATCGCCATGGCTCCCGGTGAACGCTTCGCTATCCGCGAAGGCGGCCACACCGTCGGTTCCGGCGTGGTGACTGAAATCGTGGAGTAATACCATGCGCGTGAATATCCTGCTCGCCTGCACTGAGTGCAAGCGCCGCAACTACGCCACGGTTAAGAACAAGAAGAACACTACCGGTCGTCTTGAAGTCAAGAAGTATTGCCCCTGGGACAAGAAACATACGACTCATCGCGAAGCGAAGTAGTGCTTCATAGCGCAGGCCAGTAGCTCCAACGGCAGAGCGGCGGTCTCCAAAACCGCATGTTGGGGGTTCGAATCCCTCCTGGCCTGCCATTTCTTTTGTCTTTTCAGTTTTGAGGCTAACATGAGCAAGAAACAGGGTGACGCCGCGGAAACCAATCCGCAGGCCAAAACGGCTCCCGCCGCCGCCTCCAGCAAGTCTGGCCAGCCCGCTGGCGAAAACCGTGGCCTGATGGCGCGCTTTGCCGCGTTCAGGGAGTACCTTCTCCTGTCCCGCGTTGAGCTGCGCAAGGTCAGCTGGCCCAACTGGAAAGAAACCCGTACCACCAGCATGGTGGTGCTCGGCTTTGTTGCCGTCATGGCCATCCTTCTCGGAGTGGTGGATCTCATCCTTTCCAGCGTGGTTCGTCTGATCCTTGCCTGAGGGATTTTCGTTCACACTTTTCTCCACTTCCGCAAGGTACAATACAATGGCTGAGCAAGAAAGCATCACCGAATTCCCTGTCAATTCTGAATCTGCTGCCGCTCAGGATGCCGGTCACTGGTACATTCTGCACACCTACTCCGGCTTTGAACAGAGAGTTGAGCAGATGATCCGGGAGCTGATGCGCACCGGCCAGGACAACGGCTGCATCCACGATGTGGTCGTTCCCACCGAACGGGTCATTGAACTCGGCAAGGGCGGCCAGAAGCGCACCACGACCAGAAAGTTCTATCCCGGTTATGTCATGGTCCGCATGACGATGACCGACCTTTCCTGGCACCTGGTTCAGAATATCCCCAAAGTCACCGGCTTTGTGGGAGGGAAAAATCGTCCTGCACCTATGGGTCCTGGTGAAGCGGAACGCATTCTTTCGTTGATGGAAACCCGCCAGGAACAGCCCCGTCCCAAGTTCAACTTCGACCGTGGCGACGAGGTCAGGGTCATTGACGGCCCGTTCGGCGGTTTCAATGGCGTGGTGGAAGAAGTCAATTACGACAAGGGCAAACTCAAGGTGTCCGTGTCCATCTTCGGCCGCCAGACGCCGGTGGAGCTCGATTTCATTCAGGTGACCAAGGGCTGAGTCCCCGCCTGATGACCCGCTCCGGAATATTTCATCGACAGCAGTCAGGCTCCTGCCTGAGACCGCAAAATAAGGATTAACGACAATGGCCAAGAAAGAAGTTGCCAAGATCAAACTGCAGATTCCTGCTGGTGCTGCCAACCCCTCCCCGCCCGTCGGTCCCGCTCTGGGCCAGCACGGCGTGAACATCATGGGGTTCTGCAAGGAATTCAACGCTCGTACTCAGGACCAGAAGGGCATGATCATTCCCGTGATTATCACGGTGTATGCCGACCGCTCCTTCACCTTCATCACCAAGACGCCTCCGGCTCCCGTTCTGCTCATGAAGGCCGCCAAGGTGGAAAAGGGTTCCGGCGAGCCCAACCGTAACAAGGTTGGTTCCGTCACCATGGCTCAGGTTGAGGAAATCGCCAAGCTGAAGATGCCCGACCTGAACTGCAAGGATCTCGAAGGCGCCGTGCGCAACATCATGGGCACCGCGCGCAGCATGGGACTGGACGTCAAGTAATTCGTCCAGGCGGTAAGACGGCGTCCGTACGCGTGATATGTGGGCGCGTTCATCGCGCCGCGCCTATTTCGTTGGATTCGGCCGTACTGCCGGCACATGAGGCCGGCAGGAGATTCGAGACGACAAGCGCAAAGAAAGGAATACCATCATGCCTACGCATGGAAAAAAATATCGCAATTCGCTGGAAGGCATTGATCTGACCCAGCGTTTTTCCGTGGAGGACGCGGTTGCCAAGTCCCTTGGCGCTTCCTTCGCCAAATTTGATGAAACGGTTGATGTGGCCCTTCGTCTGGGCGTTGACCCCAAGTACTCCGACCAGATGGTCCGCGGCGCTGTCTCCCTGCCGCATGGCCTCGGCAAGACTGTGCGCGTGGCTGTGTTCTGCAAGGGCGACAAGCAGGCTGAAGCCCGTGAGGCCGGTGCCGACGTGGTGGGCGCTGAAGACCTCGTGGCTCAGATCAAGGGCGGCTGGCTGGAATTCGACGCCGCCGTTGCCGCTCCCGATGTCATGGCCCTCGTCGGCCAGGTCGGTCGTGTGCTCGGCCCCCGCGGCCTGATGCCCAACGCCAAGACCGGTACCGTGACCTTCGACGTGGCCAAGGCCGTCCAGGAACTGAAGGCCGGTCGCGTGGACTTCAAGGTTGACAAGGCCGGTGTGCTGCACGCTCCCCTCGGCAAGGTTTCCTTCGGTCCCGAGAAGATCATGGGCAACCTCAAGGCTCTGCTCGAAGCCGTACAGCGCCTGAAGCCTTCCGCGGCCAAGGGTCAGTACATGCTTTCCATGACCGTTTCCACCACCATGGGCCCCGGCTTCAAGGTCGATATGGCCCAGTGCAAGAAGTTCATCGAAGGCTAAGTGACAGGCATCCCGGAAGGGATGCCTTCCGCCTTTTTCATATTTTAGGCTAGGGAAGGAATTTCGGGTCGAAGACGGCAGGAGGCGCAAGCCTTAATATCCTGCTCAGACAGATTCTTTGGCTCGGCATTCCACAAGACAAACACCCAATCGTGAGGAGCATCACGTGAAGAACAGGTCTGAAAAAGCCGTAATCATCGAGCAGGTCAGGGAAGTTGCCTCCCGTGCTTCGTTTGCGGTTGTGACCGACTTCAAGGGTATGTCGGTGGAAGAGCTGACCGGGCTCCGTGTGGCGCTGCGCGCCGCTGGCGGCGAATATCACGTCGTCAAGAACACTCTTGCCCGCATTGCGTTAGCAGACACCGAACACAGCTCCATCTCTTCTTCGCTGAAGGATAACTGTGCCATTGCCCTTGGATTCAAGGATCCCGTCGGGGTGGCCAAGGCTCTCACGGACTTCGCCAAGACCAACAGCAAGCTGGAAATCCGTCAGGCCAGCCTTGACGGAAAGGCTCTGAGCCCTGCTCAGATTGCCGAACTCGCCAAGCTGCCTTCCAAGGAACAGCTGCTTGCCCAGGCCCTGGCGACCATGAACGCCGTGCCCACCAACTTCGTGTCTCTCATGGCCAACATGGTCCGTCCTCTTCTGTACGCCCTCAAGGCTATCGAAGAAAAGAAGGCCGCGTAAGCGGGTTCTCGGCTGCCATTTCGCCTCAAACCATCAAAAGTCAAAGAATTTTAAGGAGTCATTACCATGGCCGATATCACCAAGGAACAGGTTGTTGAGTTCATCTCCAACATGACCGTGCTCGAACTGGCTGAATTCATCAAGGAACTCGAAGAGAAGTTCGGCGTTTCCGCCGCTGCTCCCGCCGTTGCCGTTGCCGCCGCTCCCGCCGCTGCCGCTCCGGTTGAAGAAGAAAAGACCGAATTCGACGTTATCCTGAAGGAAGTCGGCGCCAACAAGATCGGCGTCATCAAGGTCGTGCGCGCTCTGACCGGCCTGGGCCTCAAGGAAGCCAAGGAAAAGGTTGACGGCGCTCCCTCCACCCTGAAGGAAGGCGTGTCCAAGGAAGACGCCGAAGCCGCCAAGAAGGAACTCACCGAAGCCGGCGCTACCGTCGAAATCAAGTAAGTTCCCTTCACAGCAATGTGAATCCGAGGCCCCCTCGAAAGAGGGGGCTTTTCGTTTAATATCTTTGCTTGGCAGGGCTTGCAGAATGCTGTTCTCTTCGTCCCCTGCGGCCTTGATACCGCGCAGTTTTTCTGCGTCTGGGGCGACAAACACGGGGGCCCCGTCTGTCCGTCAAGGGAGGAAGGGGCGCTGCCGCATTGCCGGTAATTCCGGGAAAGACCGGTCGGGGCATGCTGCCTGCCGCCCGATGTATTCGGAGGAGAGCCGGACGGGCCGTGCTTCCGCTGCCGGCGTATTCCGGGAGCCGACGGGAAGCCTTGACGGCGGGGGAGGCGCGTCTCTCCTGTCAGGCCCCGTCCCGTCGAGGGGAAAAACGGAGAAACGCTGTTTCTTTCGCGCCTGCTTCCGGTATATCCCGGAAATGATCAGCCCGGCGTCAAGAATTTCACCGCATCACCGCCCCGTGTCCCCCCCCCGGAAAGAGGAGAGACCGGGAGCAGAGGAACGCCCCCGCGTCTTTTGAACCGTGAAGTTGCGCCGAACCATGAAGTTGCGCCGGGCGGGCCCGTGTTTCGGAGAAGGGGAGCCTTGCCGGTCTTCCCGTCTTCTGCAGGATGGAGATGTTTTCCATGGAAAAGGGCGGACGCTTCATGCGCCGCAGGTGGAATTGCCCGCAAGACTGCCTTTTTCTGGAAGATGTGGATACAGATGGAAAGAACGGCATGTTTTTTGCAACGCATCGGAACTGAACGGGGCAGGAACTGCCTTTCCGCGTATGCCGATATGCATGGTGAAAAAAGCGACGCCTACGGGGAACGGGCGTTCGCAGGGCAGAGAAAAGGAAAGTAGGAGTCTTTTCGGCGGATACATAGAAACAGGAAGGAGCAAACGTCATGCGCCTTCTTTGGAAAAAAGGAAAAAAGAGGAAAAATTTCTTTGTCAACAGAAAACAAGAATTGTTTTTTGCAAAAAAATGGGTTATCCTGAAATGTGGAAAAAACACCATGAAAACACTTGCTATTTGCCTGATAAGGGGTTAGTCTGACTGACTCATTAGGATAATCTCTACGGACGGATATGCAGGCATCACACATTGAACGCTTCCTGTAACCAGATGCCATAAGCGCAGGCAACGCCCCCACCCGGTCAGGGATGGGGATTTTGTTGTCTGTTTTTCTGCGTCTGCACGTTGTGTCAAGGCTTTATTCCGTTACGTCAATTTTTCCGGCGCAGGGCCGGACAACTGCCATTCCTGAGGTAAAGTAATGGGTCAGCTTACGAAGCAATTCGGCAAAATCAAAGTGTCCATTCCCATTCCGCACCTTTTGAATCTTCAGGTGGACTCCTATAACGCCTTCCTTCAGGAAGGCCGCAAGGAGTCGGAGCGCGACCCCCATGTGGGTCTGGAAGGCGTCTTCCGCTCCGTGTTCCCCATTGAAGATTTTAATCGCACCGCCAGCCTGGAATATCTGGGCTATGACATAAGCGAGCCGAAGTACGATCAGGCCGAGTGCATTTCCAAGGGCCTGACCTATGAGGCGCCCGTGCGTATCAAGGTCCGTCTTGACATTTACGACGTGGATGAAGCCGCCAATACCCGCACCTACCGCGATGGCAAGGAGCAGGACATCTATTTCGGCACGCTTCCGCTGATGACCGAAAAGGGCACGTTCATCGTGAACGGTACCGAACGCGTCATCGTCAATCAGCTGCAGCGCTCGCCCGGCATCATCTTCGAGCACGACGGCGGCAAGACGCATACTTCCCGCAAGGTGCTCTATTCCTGCCGCGTCATTCCCATGCGCGGTTCCTGGCTCGACTTCGACTTCGACCATAAGGACATCCTGTATGTGCGCATCGACCGCCGCCGCAAGATGCCTGCCACCATCCTGTTCAAGGCCATGGGCATGTCCAAGGGGCAGATACTCGACACCTTCTACAGGAAGGAAGAGTACCGCATGGAGGGCGGGCGTCTCTTCATGCGCGCCGATGCCGATTTGTATGCCAACGACAAGGACCGCCTCGCCTTCAACGACATTCTCGACGCCGAAGGCAACGTTGTCGTCAAGGCCGGCAAGAAGCTGAACAAGCGTGACTGGAGAAAGATTTCCGGCGCGGGCATCGAGTTCATCGAAGTGGCTCCCGACGCTCTGCACGGACTTTTCCTCGGTGAGGACGTGGTGAACGCCGCCACCGGCGAAATCATGGCCGAAGCCGCCGACGAGGTGACGCCTTCCCTGCTCGATCAGATGCTGGAAGCGGGCGTGACGAGTCTCTCCATCCTGCACACCAAGGGCGCCGACACCTCCTCCTCCATCCGCGACACCCTCATGCTCGACAAGACCACGAGCACCGAGAAGGCGCAGGAGGAAATCTACCGTCGCCTGCGTCCCAGCTCTCCGCCCACGCCTGAAATTGCGGCCAGCTACTTCGACAATCTGTTCCGCAACGCCGACTACTACGATCTGTCCGCCGTGGGCCGCTACAAGCTGAACCTGCGCCTCGGTCTTTCCACCGACAAGGACGTGCTGACCCTCACCGACGAGGACATCATCACGGCCATCAAGGTGCTTGTGGCCATGAAGGACAGCAACGGTGCGCCCGACGACATCGACCATCTGGGCAACCGCCGCGTGCGTCTGGTGGGCGAACTGGTGGAAAACCAGTACCGCATCGGCCTTGTGCGCATGGAGCGCGCCATCAAGGAACGCATGAGCATCCAGGAAGTAGCCTCGCTCATGCCGCACGACCTCATCAATCCCAAACCTGTGGCGGCGGTGCTCAAGGAATTCTTCGGTACCTCCCAGCTGTCTCAGTTCATGGATCAGACCAACTCCCTGTCGGAAGTGACGCACAAGCGTCGTCTCTCCGCTCTGGGCCCCGGCGGTCTGACCCGTGAGCGCGCGGGCTTCGAAGTGCGAGACGTGCACACCTCCCACTACGGCCGTATCTGCCCCATTGAAACGCCTGAAGGCCCGAACATCGGTCTTATCGTTTCTCTGACCACCTACGCCAAGGTGAACGAGTACGGCTTCATCGAAACGCCCTATCGCGTGGTGCGCGACGGCCGCAAGACCGATGAAATCGTGCATCTCGACGCTTCC
Source organism: uncultured Desulfovibrionaceae bacterium (assembly GCA_949297645.1). Taxonomy (GTDB): domain Bacteria; phylum Desulfobacterota; class Desulfovibrionia; order Desulfovibrionales; family Desulfovibrionaceae; genus Mailhella. The sequence goes on along the minus strand of CASFUJ010000022.1, from coordinate 13,498 downwards.
TGCGAAAAGGATCAGATCATCGCGCAGGCCAACGCCCCCGTGGACGAGACCGGTCGCTTCCTCGAAGAGAACATGACCGTGCGTTCCACCGGCGGCGACGTGCTCATGGCCAGCCGCGACGAAGTCACGTTGCAGGACATTTCTCCGAGCCAGATGGTGTCCATTTCCGCCGCGCTCATTCCCTTCCTGGAACACGACGACGCCAACCGCGCCCTCATGGGTTCGAACATGCAGCGTCAGGCCGTGCCGCTTCTGCGCTCCGAACGGCCTCTCGTGGGTACGGGCATGGAATACGACGTGGCCCGCGACTCCGGCGCCTGCCTGCTGGCTGAAGGCGACGGCGTCGTCCGCTATGCCGACGCCGAGCGCGTCATCGTGGCCTACGACAATCTGTACATGGAAGACCGCGGCGGCGTGCGCAGCTACGACCTTCTGAAGTATCACAAGTCGAACCAGAACTCCTGCTTCGGTCAGAAGCCCACCTGCTACCCCGGGCAGCGCGTGAAGAAGAACGACGTGCTGGCCGACGGTCCCGGTATTGAGAACGGCGAGCTGGCTCTCGGCAAGAACCTGGTCGTGGCCTTCATGCCCTGGTGCGGCTATAACTACGAAGACGCCGTGCTCATTTCCGAGCGCGCGGTGAGGGACGACATCTACACCTCCATTCACATCGAGGAATTCGAGGTGGCCGCCCGTGACACCAAGCTCGGACCGGAAGAAATCACCCGCGATATTCCCAACGTGGGCGACGATATGCTGCACAATCTGGACGGCAGCGGCGTCATCCGCATCGGCGCTTCCGTGAAGCCCGACGATATTCTCGTGGGCAAGATCACGCCCAAGGGCGAAACGCAACTGACGCCTGAAGAGAAGCTTTTGCGCGCCATATTCGGCGACAAGGCCCGCGACGTGAAAAATACCTCCCTCAAGGTTCCCCCGGGAATCGAGGGCACGGTCATCGACGTGAAGGTGTTCAACCGCCGTTCCGGCGAGAAGGACGACCGCACCCGTGAAATCGAAGCCTACGAAATCGCGAAGCTTGACCGCAAGGAAGCCGACCATGTCCGCGCGCTGACAGAGCGCACCCGCGAGCGCATGCGTCCGCTCATGGAAGGACAGGTTCTCGCCGTGGATATCGCCGGCAAGCGCAAGGGCGAAGTGCTGGCCGCGGCCGGAAGCGAACTTTCCTGGGACGTCATGCTGGAGCTGCCCATCAAGCGCCTGGCCGACATCCTGCGCAACAAGGAAATCAACGAGCAGATCGCCCACATGCTGGAGGCCTACGACCGCCAGCTTGAAGTGGTGAAGAAGCTCTACGACTCCAAGCGCGAAAAGGCCACCGAAGGCGACGATCTGCCTCCGGGCGTCATCAAGATGGTCAAGGTGCACATCGCCATCAAGCGTAAGCTGTCCGTGGGCGACAAGATGGCCGGCCGTCACGGCAACAAGGGTGTCGTGTCCATGATTCTGCCTGAAGAGGACATGCCCTTCTTCAAGGACGGCCGTCCCGTGGACGTGGTGCTGAACCCTCTGGGCGTGCCTTCCCGAATGAACATCGGTCAGATCATGGAAACGCACCTGGGCTGGGCCGCCAAGGAACTGGGCCGTCAGCTCGCCGAAATGGTGGACAACGGCATCGCCATGGAGGAACTGCGCCGCGAGGTGAAGGACATCTTCGCCGCGGATCTGCCCGCCGCCCGTGCCGACGGCATGACCATCGACGAGCTGGTGGACAGCATGAGCGATGAAGAGCTCAGAAAGGCCGTTCTCGGCCTGCGCAAGGGCATCATCACCAAGACCCCGGTGTTCGACGGCGCCGAAGAAGACCAGATATGGTCGTGGCTGGAGAGAGCCGGTCTGCCCAACGACGGCAAGACCGTGCTGTACGACGGCCGCACCGGCGAGCCCTTCGCCAACCGCGTGACCACGGGCGTGATGTACTACCTGAAGCTGCATCACCTCGTTGACGAAAAGATTCATGCCCGCTCCACCGGCCCCTACAGCCTGGTGACGCAGCAGCCTCTCGGCGGTAAGGCCCAGTTCGGCGGCCAGCGTCTCGGTGAAATGGAAGTGTGGGCTCTGGAAGGCTACGGCGCGTCGTACCTCTTGCAGGAATTCCTGACGGTCAAGTCCGACGACGTGGCCGGCCGCGTGAAGATGTATGAAAAGATCGTCAAGGGAGACAACTTCCTTGAAGCCGGTCTGCCCGAATCCTTCAACGTTCTGGTCAAGGAACTCATGTCCCTCGGCCTCAATGTGAATCTTGAACAGGAAGAGAGCAAGAAGCCTGCCAAACCGCGCTTCTTCGTGAACACTCCTGTCTTGGAAGAATAGAGCGGGGCGCCGCCCCGTCCGGCCGGGTTTTCCCGGCCGGAACCTTGTCCTTTCTCAGGGAAGGACGGGGCGGGGGGAATCTTTCCTCCGTCGGAAAAGCGTGGCGCGTCCGCGCTTTTCCGACAAAGATGAATCCAACCCTCTTGCCAGGGAGATATAGATGAGTCTGGACGATCTGTTTACTGTCCGTGACACGGCGGCCACTTCCAGCGTGTCCAACATCCGCAATCTGAATTCCATTCAGATCACGCTTGCGTCGCCGGAAAACATACGGGAATGGTCGTACGGCGAGGTCAAGAAGCCGGAAACCATCAACTACCGTACGTTCAAGCCTGAACGCGACGGCCTGTTCTGCGCCAAGATCTTTGGTCCCGTCAAAGACTATGAGTGCAACTGCGGCAAGTACAAGCGCATGAAGCACCGCGGCATCGTCTGCGAAAAGTGCGGCGTGGAAGTCATTGCCTCCAAGGTGCGCCGCGAGCGCATGGGCCACATCGAGCTGGCCGCGCCCGTGGCCCATATCTGGTTTTTGAAGACCCTTCCTTCCAAAATCGGCACGCTGCTCGACATGACCATGGCCGATCTGGAAAAGGTGCTGTATTTCGACTCCTATGTGGTGCTGGACCCCGGTTCCACCAACCTGAGCCGCATGCAGGTCATTTCCGAGGATCAGTATTTCCACAGCGTGGAACGTTTCGGCGACGACGCCTTCAAAGTGGGCATGGGCGCCGAGGCCATCCGCAGTCTTCTGGAAGAGCTTGATCTGCCGGCCCTCAAGGTGAAGCTGCGTGAGGAATCCCAGGAAACCAAGAGCCAGACCAAGAAGAAGAAGCTCACCAAGCGTCTGAAGATCGTGGAAGCCTTCCTGGAATCCAACAACAAGCCCGAATGGATGATTCTGGAAGTCATTCCCGTCATTCCGCCGGACCTTCGTCCTCTGGTTCCGCTGGACGGCGGCCGCTTCGCGACTTCCGACCTCAACGATCTGTACCGCCGCGTCATCAACCGCAACAACCGTCTGAAGCGCCTCAAGGAACTGGGCGCGCCGGATATCATCATCCGCAACGAAAAGCGTATGCTTCAGGAAGCGGTGGACGCGCTCTTCGACAACGGCCGCCGCGGTCGCGCCATCACCGGCACCAATGGTCGTCCGCTGAAGTCCCTGTCCGACATGATTAAGGGCAAGCAGGGCCGCTTCCGTCAGAACCTGCTCGGCAAGCGCGTGGACTACTCCGGCCGTTCCGTTATCTGCGTCGGTCCTTCCCTGAAGCTCCATCAGTGCGGTCTGCCCAAGAAGATGGCCCTTGAGCTCTTCAAGCCCTTCATCTATTCCGAGCTGGAAAAGAGGGGATACGCCTCCACCATCAAGAGCGCGAAGAAGATGGTGGAGCGCGAGGAGCTGGTGGTCTGGGATATTCTCGCCGAAGTGGTGCGCGAATACCCCGTGCTGCTGAACCGTGCTCCTACGCTGCACCGTCTGGGTATTCAGGCTTTCGAGCCTCTGCTCGTGGAAGGCAAGGCCATCCGTCTGCACCCCCTCGTCTGTACGGCCTACAACGCCGACTTCGACGGTGACCAGATGGCCGTGCATATCCCGCTTTCCGTGGAAGCGCAGATTGAATGCCGCGTGCTTCTCATGAGCACCAACAACATTCTCTCGCCTGCCAACGGCAGCCCCGTCATCATTCCTTCGCAGGACATGGTTCTCGGTCTGTACTACATGACCGTGGACCGCTCCTTCTGCAAGGGCGAAGGCATGGTCTTCTGCGGCCCGTGGGAAGTGGAAGCCGCCTACGACGCCAAGCAGCTCGATCTGCATGCCCGCATCCGCGTGCGCATGGAAGACGGCAAGACCGTGGACACCACCTGCGGCCGTGTGCTCGTGTGGGAACGTCTGCCCCATGTGCTGCCCTTCGAGGAAGTCAACAAGGTGCTCACCAAGAAGGCCATCGGCAAGCTTGTGGGCATCGCCTACAAGGCCGCCGGCATCAAGAACACCGTCATCCTGTGCGACCAGCTGAAGAACATCGGTTACGAGTTCTCCACCCGCGCGGGCATCTCCATCGGCCTCAAGGACATGACCATTCCTTCCCGCAAGAAGGCCATCATCTCCGCCTCCCAGGCCGAAGTGGACGACATCGAGCAGCAGTACCGCAACGGTATCATCACCCGTACCGAAAAGTACAACAAGGTGGTTGACGTGTGGTCGCAGACCTCCACCAACATTTCCAAGGAAATGATGAAGGAGATTTCCGTTGACCATGTGGTGGATCCGAAGACGGGACGCGAAGCCGACGACACCAGCTTCAACCCCATCTACATGATGTCCAACTCCGGCGCTCGAGGCAACGCGGACCAGATGAGACAGCTCGGCGGCATGCGCGGCCTGATGGCCAAGCCTTCCGGCGCCATCATCGAAACGCCTATTACGGCGAGCTTCCGCGAAGGCCTTACCGTGCTGCAGTACTTCACCTCCACGCACGGCGCCCGTAAGGGTCTGGCCGACACCGCCCTGAAGACGGCAAACTCCGGTTACCTCACCCGTCGTCTGGTGGACGTGGTGCAGGACGTCATCGTGTCTCAGGAAGACTGCAACACCGTGGACGGCATCGAAATGACCGCTCTGCGCGAAGGCAACGAAATCAAGCTGCCTCTGCGCGACCGCATCATCGGCCGTGTGCTGCTGTATCCCGTCATGCATCCCACCACGAGGGAGCTGCTTTTCCCGGCCAACACGCTTGTGGACGAAAAGGTGGCCAATGCGCTGGATGAAGCCGGCGTGGGCACCGTGACCATCCGTTCCGCCCTGACCTGTCAGGCCGAGCGCGGCGTGTGCGCCCTGTGCTACGGCCGCGACCTTGCCCGCGGGCATCTCGTGAACGTGGGCGAAACCGTGGGCATCATCGCCGCCCAGTCCATCGGCGAACCCGGTACGCAGCTGACCATGCGTACCTTCCACATCGGCGGTACGGCCTCCGCTCAGGTGGCCAAGTCCAGCTTCGAGGCGCAGAACTCCGGCCACATCAGCCTGACCCGCGTCAAGTCCGTCATCAACCGTGACGGCGTGGCCATGGTCATCGGCAAAAGCGGCCAGCTCACCATCGTGGACGACCAGGGCCGCGAAGCCGAGAAGTACATCCTGCCCAACGGCGCGCGTCTCTACGTCTCCGACGGCGAGCAGGTGGTGAAGGGCAAGATGCTGGCCGAATGGGACCCGTTCAACGAACCCTTCATCACGGAAGTGGACGGTTTCATCCGCTTCAAGGACATCATCGAAGGCAAGACGGTGCAGGAAAAGATGGACGAGGCCACCCGCCAGTCCACCCGCACCATCATGGAATACCGTACCACGAGCTTCCGCCCGGCCATCGACATCACGGCGGAGGACGGCACCATCAAGTCCCGCACGTCGGCCCAGGGTACCGGCTCCATCCCGGCTACCTACACCATGCCGGTGGGCGCCCTTATCATGGTGAGGGACGGCGAGGCCGTGCAGGCCGGCGACATCATCGCCCGTAAGCCCCGTGAAACGTCCAAGACCAAGGATATCGTGGGTGGTCTTCCCCGCGTGGCCGAGCTCTTCGAAGCCCGCAAGCCCAAGGAAATGGCCGTGGTGTCGGAAATCTCCGGCATCGTGGAATACGCAGGCGAATCCAAGGGCAAGAGAAAGCTCATCGTGCGTCCCGAAGTGGGCGAGGCCAAGGAATACCTCATCCCCAAGGGCAAGCACATCACCGCGTCCGACGGCGACTATGTGGAGGCCGGCGAGCCCGTGACCGAAGGTCATCCGGAACTGCACGACATCCTGCATACCCGCGGTGAAAAGTATCTGGCCCGCTACCTCGTGGACGAAATCCAGGAAGTGTACCGTTTCCAGGGCGTGGGTATCGACGACAAGCACATTGAAGTCATCGTCCGCCAGATGCTGAAGAAGGTCACCATTCTCGATCCCGGTCAGACCACCTTCCTCGTGGGCGAACAGGTCGATAAGGTGGAATTCAAGGAAGAGAACGACAAGGCCATTGCCGAGGGCCGTCAGCCCGCCGTGGCCGAACCGCTGGTGCTCGGCATCACGCAGGCCTCTCTGAGCTCCCTGTCGTGGGTGGCCGCCGCCTCCTTCCAGGAAACCACCAAGGTGCTCACCGAGGCTTCCCTCAAGGGCAAGCACGACTATCTGCGCGGCCTGAAGGAAAACGTCATTGTCGGCCGCCTCATTCCCGCCGGCACCGGCTACCGCGAATACGTCAATCAGGACATCGAGGTGCCGGAGCAGAAGGAACGCCCCGACAAGTTCCTTGAAGACCTTGAGGAACGTCCCATCATCGCCCCTGATATCGAAGCCGGTATCAACAACGCCATAAACGACTAAGAAGCCGGGGTCCTCCCCGAGCCGAAGATAACGAGGCCGACGCCTTCCGCTCCCCGAAAGGAGCAGGGCGTCGGCCTCGGCGTTCAAGAAGGGATGTCTCAAAAGAAAGACATCGGAGAGGCGGCAGAGACGGAACAGCCATGCTTTGAAGCGACGTTTTCCGTTGTTCCGATAGCGGGTAGGAGAAAGGCGTTCCAAGAGAGGGACGTTTCCCGGCAGGCGGCGCGGAAGGCGTTTCCGGGAAGGAGCGCGCAGAGGCGGCGAGCGTCCATCGTGCCACGACGACCCGACGCGCACCGGCAAGAGGCGGCGTTGTTCATCCCTTGCGCCGGAAGGCCACAACGGCCGCCGGGAGTAAGACATCTCTCGTCCGGAGTGACGCGTCTGCCGTACGGAAGAGGCGTGTCTGACTTTCAGGAATATTGAGAAAGGCCCGGAAGAATCGCGGTCTTTTTTTCTGCGGAGGAGTTCCCCCGTGTTCGTCCGGAGTCCGTTGCGGGAGGGGGCGTGCGCAGACTTCTTCCGTTCCGGCAGGGGAGGGGAAGCCGCCGGGAAACGGCGCCGGCCGCTGTTCGGTGCGGGGAGCGCCTCCGGAACAGGCCCCGGAGTTGACAGCGGCAAGGTCAGTCCGTATGTCATGAAGACGTACGCACGGTTTTCGTGCGTTTTTTGCATTGTGGAGGGAAGATATGTCGGAAGCAGGCGACAGGCGCCGTGGGGCCTCTCTGAAGGCCATTTTCAATCGCAATTTCAACGTGGTGGCGGTCATCAACCTGTTTGTGATGATGGCCTATTGCATGATTCTGGTCACCGGTACCCAGCATGTGCGCGAGACTTTTGACGTAAGTCTGAGCGTGGCGGGTTTTTCCAGCGGTATCATGGTCATAGGCTGCCTTGTCGGGCGTTTCGCTTCGGGGAGTCTGCTTTCCTTTTTCGGTTGCCGCGTCATTCTGTTTTCCGGCCTGCTGCTGTATGCCGTGAGCATGGCGGCCTTCTTTCTTGCCGATGCTCTTCCCCTGCTTTTCGTGCAGCGTCTCATGACGGGCATTGCCGTCGGTGTGACGGGCACGGCCACCGGCACCATTGTGGCCTATGTGGTGCCCCGGGAGTGTCACGGGCTGGGTATCAGCCTTTTTACCATGAGCACGGCTCTGGCGCTGGCTGCCGGGCCCTTTCTCGGAATCGCCCTTGTTCAGGGACCGGGGTATGAAACCGTGGTCTGGACGGCGCTCTCTTCAGCGCTTGTGTGCCTTGCAGTGTTTTTCGCGCTCAGCGCCCTTCCGCCCATGCTGAAAAAGCACCGTGCCATAACGGATTTGTACAGCTACATCGACCCGCGCGTGGTCCGCTTCTCGCTGGTGGCGCTGGTGGCCTGTCTCGGGTACGGCTGCGTGCAGGCCTTTCTTACTTCCTTTGCAGCAGAGAAGGGGCTTTCTGAGGCCGCCAGCATCTTTTTCCTCGTCTATGCAGCGGCGGCTCTGGGAACCCGGCCTTTCAGCGGGCATATTCTCGACCATTACGGGGCCAACGTGGTGTTCTATCCCGCGCTTCTGCTCATGGCTTCCGCCATGGCCATGCTGGCGGTGACGGACACAAGCGCCATGTTTCTTTTTGCGGCCGTGCTGCTCGGCGCAGGCTTCGGCAATTTCCAGTCCGCGGGACAGGCGGTTTCCCTTACGCTGGTCACGCGCTCGCGCTTTGCGCAGGCGACCACCACGTTCTTTCTGTTCTTCGATTTGGGCATCGGTCTCGGTCCGTATCTTTTCGGCTTTCTCGTGCCTTCCTGCGGCTACGAAGGCATGTTTTTCGGCCTTGCCCTCGTGGCTCTTTTCGCGGCCGTTCTGTACTGGTTTGAGCACGGCAGGTTCCACGGCGGTCGTCATGCCTGAACCGGGCTCCCTCGCCTGAGGCGCTGAACGGCTTGAGAGGGGACCGGAGCGACGGAAGGGACGTGCTTTCCAGCCGCTTTTTGCTGCGTTATCGGCGTCTGCATGACTGCCTCTGCCCTCGGACCGCGTGCCGCGTCTGTGCGGCGGGGGGATGGTCGCAGCGCCTGCCCATGTTCTCCTGCCGGCGCGCAGGAACCGCTCCTTTGTCGTACAGGGGGGCCGGACGCGCGGGCGTCCGCCTCGTCGTTTTTTTCTGTTGTCGGGTCGCCCTGCGCAGGAGAGGTCGCGCGGTTTTCCGCCTCAGGCGCGGCTCGGGAGAAGCGGCGGAAGGTTCACGTTCAGGCGGCTGCGGGCGCTGTGCGGCGGGGCTCCATGGCCGGAAGAAGAAGCGCAGGATTGCCCCCGTCCGCCGGTTCCATGGGGAAGACCCGGCGCTCCCCGTACAGGGCTTCGACGATAAAAGAAAGGCCGCCTGTTCCCGATGGGAGCAGACGGCCTTAGAACGTATCTGCCTTTTCGCTGTTGTTTCGAAAGGCGGAGACGCCGCTTAGTAGGAGTGTTCGTCCTTGAGGGTTTCCTTCGTCACCTTATGAGCAAAGGTCCAGTAAACCCAGGCCTGATAGAGCAGCACCACGGGCACGGCGCAGAGCGTGACGGTGAGCATGATTTTCAGGGTGAGCGGGCTGGAGGCCGCGTTATAGACGGTGATGCTGTAGGCAGGGTCGATGCTCGAGAGGATGATGCCGGGATACATGCCGAACACGCCGAAGAAGGTCAGGCCGAGGATGAACATGGCGCTGCAGATCCAGGCGATGAGCGTGCTGCTCGTGAGCGTAAGACGGCTGGCCACAAGGCCGATGACGGCAATGGCAAGAGCCGCATAGGCGGCGGGATGCTGGGCGAGGCGGTCGAAGCTCTCGGTGTAGTGACCGGTGAGGGCCAGGAAGATGAGCACAAGGGAGAAGAGCACGGGCCAGAGCACGCGGGCGGCCTTGAAGGCCTTGGTCTGCAGATTGCCTTCGGACTTGAGCTCCAGCCAGAGCGCGCCGTGGTAGCAGAACATGACCACGAAGAACACGCCGCCGGCAAGGCCGTAGGGGTTGAGGAGCTTCAGAATGTTGCCGTGATAGACGCCGTATTCGTCAATGGGAATACCCATGAACAGGTTGGCGAAGGCCACGCCGAGAAGCAGTGCGGGCAGGAAGCTGCCGAGAGTCATGCACACGTCCCAGCAGAAAATCCAGGTGCAGGAATCGCCCTTGCCGCGGAACTCGAAGGCCACGGCGCGGAAGATGAGGCAGAAGAGCAGGATGAGCAGGGGCGCGTAAAGCGCGCTGAACATCACGGCATAGGCGTTGGGGAAGGCCGCGAAGGTCACGCCGCCGGCGGTGATGAGCCACACTTCGTTGCCGTCCCAGTAGGGGCCCTGCGCGTTGTAGTAGATGACGCGGCGTTCATGGTCGTTGGAGGCCAGGAAGGGCATGAGCGTGCCCATGCCGAGGTCGAAGCCGTCGAGAATGAAGTACACGGCCCACAGAAGCGTCCAGAGGAAGAACCAGATTGTTTCCATGTTACGCCTCCTCAGCGGCTTTGACGGGCTCGGGGCCCTTGCGGGAGTTGGAGTACAGAAGCCAGATGTCTATCAGGCCGAGCAGCGTGTAGATGATAAGGAAGGCGATGACGGAGAGAAGCACGGAACTTGTGGGTACCGGCGACACGGCGTCCGAGGTGCGCATGAGGTTATAGACGATCCAGGGCTGACGGCCCATTTCCGCCACGGTCCAGCCGAGCATGATGGTGATGTAGGGCAGGGGAATCATCCACGGCAGAATCTTCGCAAGACGCTTGTCCGCGGCGATGTCCCTGCGGCGCCACCAGGCCCACGCGGCCACGGCGATGAACAGGCAGCCGAGCGCCACCATGAGACGGAAGGAGAGGAAGGTGGGCAGTACGGGCGGAATGTCTTCCGGCGCGAAGTCGCTGAGGCCCTTCACTTCGGCGTTGATGTCGTTGAAGGCGATGAAGCTCATGAGGCCGGGAATGGGCAGGGCTTCAACAAGGTTGCGGCCGTTTTCCTGGTCGGGCCAGACGAGAAGGTACATGGGAGCTCTGGTCTGGGTGGTCCAGTGCGATTCCATGGCGGCCATCTTGGCGGGCTGGTATTCGGCCACGTTCATGCCCTGATGGTGACCGGCAAGACCGACGAGAAGGGCCATGATGAGGGTGAAGGGCGCGGCAATGCGCACGGCCTTGGTGAACAGGGAGACTTCGTTTTTGCGGGCGAGGTGCCATGCGGCCACGCCGAGCACGAAGAAGCCGCCGAGCATCCACGCCGAGGACACGGTGTGGAAATATTCGCCCCAGGCGTAGGGGTTGGAGACGACGGCGAAGAAGTCGTCAAGCTCCGCACGGCCGTTGCGGATGACGTAACCCACGGGATTCTGCATGAAGCCGTTGGCGAGGATGATCCACAGCGCGGAGATGTTGCCCGCAAGAGCCACCATCCAGATGGCGAAGCAGTGCGCCTTCCTGCCTACGCGCTCCCAGCCGAAGGTCCACACGGCCACGAAGGTGGATTCGAGGAAGAAGGCCACCGTGGCTTCAATGGCGAGCAGAGAGCCGAAAATGTCGCCCACATAGGCGGAATAGCGGGACCAGTTGGTGCCGAACTGGAATTCCAGCGTGATGCCCGTGACCACGCCGAGGACGAAGTTGATGAGGAAGAGTTTGCCCCAGAATTTGACCATCCTCTTGTAGTCTTCATCACCCGTGCGCACATAGAGCGTTTCCATGATGGCGAGCAGGATGGAAAGCCCCAGCGTGAGCGGGACGAAGATGAAGTGGAAGAAGACGGTCATGGCAAACTGGAGGCGGGAAAGGAGGATAAGGTCCATGGTTTGCTCCTTGGTGCTCGTCGGCGTGTCCGGAAGACGAGGCTCTTAATCGACCGTGCCGCCGGACCGGTCATGCCGGAGTTCGACATGGCCGGACGGCGTTACGAAAGTCCGGGCGGTCAGTCCCCGCACTTTTCCTTCAGGGCGCGGGCCACGGCGGCGCCGAGCTCACGGCATTTGGCGAGGTCTTCCTCCTGAGGATTGAAATAGCACTTGAGCGGTTCCCCGACAAGTTCGACCTTCATTTCGGCAAGAGCGTCGGCCATCATCTTGGGCGCTTCGCCGGACCAGCCGTAGGTGCCGAAGGTGGCGCCCACAAGGTTCTGGGGACGCAGGCCCTTCACATGGGCAAGGCAGGCCATCATGTTCACCATGGGCATGTTGTTGCGCGTGGCGGAACCGAGAATGAGCGCGCCGCTGTCGGCAAGTTCGGTCATCACGTCGCTGCAGTGGCTGTTCTGCAGATTCACGAGCACATAGGGCACGTTTTCGGCTTCCAGACCGTCGGCCACGGCTTCGGCCATTTTGGCGGTGCCGTTCCACATGCTTTCGTAGGCGATGACGGCGCGCTTCTGCGGCTTCTGCTCAGCAAAGGCCAGGTAGGAGTCGATGACGAACTTCACGTCTTCGGGAGTACGGAAGATGAGGCCGTGGTCGGGGGCGATGATGTCGAAGACGAGGCCTGCGTCGGTCACGCGCTTCAGGGTCTTGAGCACCTGCGGCGAGTAGGGCAGCACGATGTTGTAGTAGTAGCGCTTCATGGAGTCGTAAAGCACGGTGCGGTCGCACTCGTCGGCGAAGCGGAAGGAGCTTGCGATGTTCTGGCCGAAGGCGTCGTTGCTGAAGAGCACTCTGTCTTCTTCAAGATAGGACACCATGCTGTCGGGCCAGTGCAGCATGCGGGTTTCAAGGAAGGTGACGTTGCGCTTGCCGATGTTCAGGCGGTCGCCGTCCTTGACGATTTCAATGGGCCAGCCTTCGGTGTTGTAGATGTTGGTCATGGACTTGTAGCCCATGGGGGAGCAGAAGATTTTTTCAGGCTTGCACAGCTTCACGATGCGGGGAAGCGCGCCGGAATGGTCCTGCTCCAGATGGTTGCACACGATGTAGTCGATGCTTTCCGGGTCAATGATTTCGGAAATGTGCTTCACCAGCGTTTCGAACTCGTGGGCGTTCACGGTATCGAAGAGCACCTTCTTCTCGTCGCACACCAGATAGGCGTTGTAGGTACTGCCCTCGGGAGAGCGGCTGTAGTGGTGGAAGTTGCGGATGTCGAAATCGACGGCGCCGACCCAGTAGATGTCTTTCTTCAGTTCAACAGGTCTCATGGAATCCTCGAGAGGTAAAAGCGGGGCGGAAAAAAACAAAAAAGCGGGAAGCCTTCTTTCGAAGGCTGCCCGCACACTATGGTGTCAGTAATTACTCGGCTTCAAAGTCGGCCTTGGAAGCGCCGCAGACGGGGCAGACCCAGTCTTCGGGGAGGTCTTCAAAGGCGGTGCCGGGAGCGATGCCGGCGTCGGGGTCACCCACGGTGGGATCGTATTCATAACCGCAGACATTGCAGGTGTACTTTTTCATGGGAGCGTCTCCTTGGTTGGCGTTCAGCGCCAGTTTTCCATGTTGCAGTGTTTCACTCTGTCGTGTTCTTCCGCACGCTTGCCGTTGTTGAAACGGTCGGTGGTACCGACGAGGTAACCGGTGATGCGGCGGATGCGTTCAAACCTGACGCCGCAGCCGGCGAGCTCTTCCTTCAGACGGGACGACGCGGAAGTCTTGCATAACACCATGAGCGTGTTCCTCCGCCCGCTAGGCGAGCTTCTTGAACATCTTCTTGCTGGCGCCGCATACGGGGCAGTGCCAGTCGTCGGGCAGGTCCTCGAAGGCGGTACCGGCGGGAATCTTGTCCTTGCGGTCGCCCTTTTCGGGACGGTAAATATAGCCGCAGTTGCCTACCTGGCACTGCCACATGGCCATGTCGCTTTCCGCCTTGGGAGCGTCTTCTTCCACGGCTT
>CASFUJ010000021.1 GCA_949297645.1 uncultured Desulfovibrionaceae bacterium | reverse complement strand
AAGGTGGTTAGATAAAAAATAACACAAAAAAAGCGGCAGGAATTAGCTGTGGCTAATTCCTGCCGCTTTTTTGGGGCTTAATTCACAATTTTTCTTTTTCTTCAAAAAAACAAAAAGGTCATCCGTCCCCGCTCAAACAACACCTCATACGTTGCATAAAAAAATACCAAAGAATACACTTTGTTATGAAATATTTCAGCCTCAATTCCGTATAGTTATAAAAATGTTTCTTTACCCAGGCACAATAAACTGTCGCAATGGTTTTCAGGAAAAGAACTTCTGAATGTACCCCTGCACGAACACCAGCGCCACAACGAGCGGCAGAATCCAGGAAAGGTAGAACCGCAGGAAACGGGGGAATTTCACACCGCGCCCGGTATCGGTTTCCGCTATGAAGTTATCCCACCCCCAGCCGAATCTGTGACAGCAGAACAGCATGAAGGTGACGGCGCCGATGGACAGAAGATTGTTGCTGAGAATGAAATCCTCCAAATCCATGAGCGTGCTGCCTTCACCGAGAGGCTGCATCCATGAGAGCACGTTGAAGCCGAGAACGCAGGGCAGGGTAAGCAGCGTCAGCGCCACACCGTTCACCAGTGTGGATTTTCTGCGCGTCCACTTCCACACATCCATGCTGTAGGAGATGATGTTCTCCATCACGGTGATGACCGTGGTGAGCGCGGCCGCGCTCATGAACACGAAGAACAGCGTTCCCCAGAAGCGTCCGCCGGACATGGCATTGAACACGTTGGGCAGCGTAATGAAGATAAGGCCCGGTCCGGATCCCGGCTCCACGTTGAAGGCAAAGCAGGCGGGAAAGATGATGAAGCCGGACATCATGGCCACAAAGGTATCAAGGCAGACAATCCACAGGGATTCCTGCGTGATGGTGTATTCGCGTCCCAGATAGCTGCCGAAAATGCACATGGAGCCTATGCCGAGCCCCAGCGTGAAGAAGGCCTGATTCATGGCGTCGTTCAGAAGGCTCCAGATGCCCGCATCCACGGCGCGCTGCCAGTCCGGCGCAAGATAGAAGGACACCCCCTCCATGGCGCCCGGCAGCGTGACGGCACGCAGCGCCAGCCCGAGCATGATGACAAGAAGTCCCGCCATCATGATTTTGACCACGCGTTCTATACCCCGACGCAGGCCGAAACTGCAGACAAGAAAGCACAGCGCGGAAGTGAGAAAGGCCCAGAACGTCATACCCGCAGGATCCGCCAGCATGGCCCCGAAGGCGGCGGGCATCTGTTCCGCCGGAATATCGAGTCCTCCCGTGGCCGTTCTCCACACATAAAAAAGCATCCAGCCCGCCACGGGGATATAAAACATCATGAGCAGGTAACTGCCCACCATGCTTATCCAGCCCATACGGTGCCAGGACGAGCCCTGCGGCTCCAGCACACGAAGAGCGTTGCCGAGGTTCTGCTGCGAGGCGCGTCCTACGGAAAATTCCATGATAAGCAGCGGCAAGGCCAGCATAAACAGGAAAAACAGATAGGCGACCACGAATACCGCTCCGCCGTATTTTCCTGTAATATAAGGAAATCTCCACACATTGCCGAGCCCAATGGCACATCCGGCGGACACAAACAGAAAGCCTATGCGGCTGGCCATCTTTTCCCGTGACATGATTTACTCCCAAACACAAAGAATACGCCCGACACATCTTCCTTCAGGAAAGAAAACGCGCCGGGGACTCAGAAACACGAACTCTGCCGCAGACGCGGCATACGGCGGCAGGGTCTGTTCCCGGAGGGGGAACAGACCCCCGGCCCTTAGAAGAACTTCTGAATATAGCCTTCCACAAAGATAATCAGAAGCACAACGGGCAGTATCCAGGTCAGATAGAAACGCAGGAACTTGGGAAACTTCATACCGGCGCCCATGTCGGCCTCGGCAATGAACTTGTCCCAGCCCCAGCCGTAACGCTGACAGCAGAACAGACAGAAGATGAGCGAGCCGAGCGGCAGCAGGTTGTTGCTGATGATGAAATCTTCAAGATCCATGATGGTGGAACCCGCGCCGAGAGGCTGGAAGTCCGACCAGAGATTGAAGCCGAGGATGCAGGGAATCGTGCAGAGCGTAAGCACCACGCAGTTCACCTGAACGGCCTTCTTTCTGGACCACTCATAGGTGTCCATGAAATGGGAAATGATGTTCTCAAGCACGGCGATGACCGTGGTGAGCGCGGCCGCGCTCATGAACACGAAGAACAGCGTTCCCCAGAAGCGCCCCAGAGCCATGTTGTTGAAGATGTTGGGCAGAGTGATGAAAATGAGACCGGGACCGGCATCGGGCTTTACGCCGAAAGCGAAACATGCCGGGAAGATGATGAGGCCGGACATGAAGGCCACGAAGGTGTCAAGGGAAACAATGAAGACCGATTCCTTGGTCAGCGTATTGTCCCTGTTAAGGTAACTGCCGAAAATGCACATGGCGCCGATACCGATGCTCAGGGTGAAGAAGGCCTGATTCATGGCGTCGTTGATGAGCGACATGATGCCTGCATCCATGGCGCGCTGGAAATCGGGCACGAGATAGAAGGCCACGCCTTCAAGGCTGCCGGGCAGGGTGATGGAATGAATCGCAAGGCCGATGACGATGACGAGCAGCCCGCCCATCATGAACTTCACCACGCGCTCAACGCCTTTCTGCAAGCCCATGGCACAGACGCCGAAGCAGCCGAGGGAGGCGACCAGCGTCCAGAAAAGCATGGTTCCCGGGCTGCCGAGAAGTCCCGTGAACACCTCAGGCACCTTGTCCACCGGCAGTGAAAGCCCTCCCGTCAACGTGGCCCAGCAGTAGTACATCATCCAGCCCGCCACGGGAATGTAGAACATCATGAGGGCATAAGAGCCGATAATACTGAAGCAACCGAAATAACTCCATCGGGAGCCTGGCGTAAGCTCCCTGAAGGCGCGGGACATGTTCCTGCGGGAAGCACGGCCCACGGTAAATTCCATGATAAGAATGGGCAAGCCCATGCCGAGAAGAAAGACAAGATAGGCGACAAGAAAAACAGCACCGCCATATTTACCTGTAATAAAAGGGAAACGCCAGACATTACCGAGTCCGATGGCGCATCCGGCGGAAAGGAAAAGAAACCCCAGTCGGCTGGCGAGCTGTTCTCGTTGAGCCATATCCTATTTCTCCTTGGCAGAAATATTTTTTCTGGTATATGCCGAAACCTTGCAGGACGGCAACCGGAAATCCTCATTTTTCGAAAAATACGTTTTCCGTCGCCTCATTTTCATCCTTTTCGGGAAGGAAACGAGGCGACATGCGGAGGTAAAGACGCCCCGGCAGGACTTCTACAGGAATTTCTGGATATATCCCTGAGCAAAAATGAAGAGGAAGACCACCGGCAGAATCCATGTCAGATAAAAGCGCAGGAACTTCGGAAACTTCAATCCGCTGCCCTCATCGGCCTCCGCCACGAAGTTATCCCAGCCCCAGCCGTAGCGATGGCAGCAGAAGAGCATGAAAAGGAAGGAACCGAGAGGCAGAATGTTGTTGCTGATGATGAAGTCTTCCAGATCCAGCACGGCGCTTCCCGGGCCGAAAGGCTGGAAGTCCGACCAGACATTGAAGCCCAGAATACAGGGCAGGGTAAGAAGGGTGAGCGCCACGAAGTTGATGATGGTGGCTTTTTTGCGCGACCAGCCGTACCCGTCCATGAAAAACGCGATGATGTTCTCAAGCACGGCGATGACCGTAGTGAGCGCGGCGGCGCTCATGAACACGAAGAACAGAAAGCCCCAGAAGCGGCCCCAGACCATGTTGTTGAAAATATTGGGCAGAGTGATGAAGATGAGCCCCGGCCCCGCATCCGGCGTGACATTGAAGGCGAAGCAGGCAGGAAAAATAATGAGGCCCGCGGTAAGCGCCACGAAGGTATCCAGCGCCACGATGATGACGGACTCCTGCGTAAGCGAGCGGTCCTTCTTCAGATAGCTGCCGAAAATGCACATGCTGCCCATGCCGATGCTCAGGGTGAAGAAGGCCTGGTTCATGGCGTCGTTGACCAGCGTCATGAAACCGGCTTCCATAGCCCGGCTGAAGTCCGGTTTGAGATAAAATTCCATGCCTTTTTCGCCGCCCTCAAGAAAACAGGAATTGACGGCCAGCCCCACCATGATGAACAGAAGTCCCAGCATCATGATTTTGACGACGCGCTCCACGCCTTTCTGAAGCCCCTGACCGCAGATGGCAAAACAGGAGGCGGAGACCACCACCGTCCAGAACAGCATGAGCCGGGGATTGTTCAGCATGCCGCCGAATACCGCGGACACCTGTTCCGCCGGTACGTCAAGCTCCCCGCTCAGCATGAACCAGCAGAAGCAGAGCATCCAGCCCGCAATGGGAATATAGAACATCATGAGAATGTAGTTGCCTATGGGACTCATGATGCCGAACCTGTGCCACCATGAGCCTTCAGGTTCCAGCTTTTTCAAAGCATGAGCCATGTTGCGTCGCGAAGCACGACCCACGGAAAACTCCATGATAAGCACAGGCAGTCCCACAAAAAGCAGAAAAAGCAGATAGACCACCAGAAAGACAGCCCCGCCATATTTACCGGTGATGTAGGGAAAGCGCCATACATTGCCAAGACCTATGGCGCAACCGGCGGAAAGAAGTACGAAACCCAGTCTGCTGGCAAGCTGTTCTCGCTGACTCATTATCCATTCTCCTCAGATGATTTCCCTTAGCTATAGCCGGAAAACTCCGGAAACGGCAACAACAAAAGCCCGCCCCTGCCCCTTCGGAAACACGCTTGCGCCCGGTCTTCGGCTGTACTACACCTTGAAGGCGCACCGCCTCCCGCCTCTCTGAATATAAACCTTCCGACAGGAAGCATGGGGATTCCGGGAAAGGAGAATTTCCTGCGAAACATTTTCTCCTTTCTTTGCAGTGTTTCCCCCGCCGCTTCCCCGCATGGAACAGGTATGGACGAACGACATCACAAACGTTGGACACGCTGGGCCAACCGGGGACTTCTCGCACTGGAAGGAATCGCCACAGGTCTGACCTGCGCCGTCGTCATCTGTTTTTTCCGCCTCTTTCGCGACAGCGCGGCTCCCGTCATCGCATCAAGGCTTTCCGCATGGAAGGAAGACTGGTGGATCGCTCCGCTCTGGCTGCTGATTCTTATTGCTGCCGCCCGTGTTCTGGGCTGGCTGGTGAAAAAGGTACCGCTCATTTCCGGCAGCGGTATTCCCCAGACGGAACTCATCGTTCGCGGCAGGCTCCACCTCTCGCGCAGAGACTGGCTGCGCGTCCTGCCCGCCAAGTTCACAGGCTGTCTCATCTCCACTCTGGGCGGACTTTCTCTGGGACGCGAGGGCCCGTGCATACAGATGGGCGCGGCAACCGCGGCGCTTCTGACCGGTCTTTGGGAACGCTTTACCTTTTCCGGACATATCCATATCGCCGCCGGTGCGGCCGCAGGCATGACGGCCGCCTTCGGTTCCCCCGTGGCCGGACTGCTTTTCGTGTTCGAAGAAATGAAAAGCCGCTTCACATGGGGCGGATTCATCGCCGTGGGCTGCGCCGTCACCACCGCCGCCCTTGCCACAAGGCATCTCTTCGGATTCGGCCTCGTCTTCCCCTTCGAGCATATTCAGCCTCTGCCCGTATCCTCCCTCTGGCTGCTTCCCCCTATGGGACTTCTCATGGGAGTATGCGGCGTACTCTACAACAAGGCGCTGCTCGGTACCAAAAACGCCGAGGCCCTGCATACGCCCCTTTCTCAGAACTGGCGTATCCTGCCGCCCATGCTGGCCGCCTTCCTACTGGCTTTTGCCTGCCCCGCCGTGCTCGGCGGAGGTGAGGAACTGGCCGGAAGCCTCATCCAACATGCCGCGGAGCCGTCCTCCGTCCTGACCGCCCTGCTGATTCTCACCGCCCTGAAAATCGCCTTTTCCCTGTTCAGCTATACAGGCAACGTCCCCGGCGGCATACTCATGCCCATGCTCTGCATAGGAGCGCTGCTCGGAGCGCTGTGCGGTCAGACCCTTCTCGCCTCCGGCCTTATCCCTCCGGACAGATGGGAAGCCTTCATCCTCTACGGCATGGCAGGCTTTTTCGTCTCCATGGTCCGCGTGCCCCTTACCGGAACAGCGCTGGTCTTGGAAATGTCCGGCGCTCTCCCGTGCCTGCCGGGCGTCCTCATCGTCTCCTTCATCGCCTCATGGACGGCCAACGCCCTCCGCTGCCCGCCCGTCTATGACTCCCTGCGTGCCGCCATCGTCGTTTCGAGGAAGAAGTAGGAAGGGGAAAGGAAACCCTTTTGAAAAAGGGCTTTCCTCCTTCCCCCGCACCCCCATCCTCCTTCCTCAAACTTTTATTTGAGGGGAGTATTCCTTTCTCAGAACATAAAAAGTCGGCGGCCGTCCTCCGGCCTTGCGGTAAAGAAAAACATAAAATCAGACGGAGTCTTGTCCGGAAAACACTTTTCCGACGAAACCATTTCCTCCAACATGGAAACATGCCTCCCCCAAAAGCTTTTTTCCGCCACACTCTTCGCTCAACCATACAAAACATCCCCGTCCCTCATGAACGAAGGACGGGGATGTTCTGTACAGGCTGAAACTTTACAGCCCCACAACAATTAAAAGTCTTTGAAGGATGGGAGGGGTGCGGGGAGGGAACTTGCTTCGAGAAAGTTCCCTTCCCTCCCCGCTGTCATACTCATCCCCTTCCTTATTCTTCCACACTCTCGCTGTTGTCGGCCACGGTATCGAAGCCGACGACGCCGGCGCCGTCGTCGAGGCGGACGAGGCGCACGCCCATGGTGGCGCGGCCCACGGAGCGGACCTCTTCCACGCTCAGGCGGATAATCTTGTTGGTGGAGGTAAGCAGGATGAGGGAATCGGAATCAGACACGGGCATGGCGCCGATGACGGAACCGGTTTTGGGTGATACCTTGAAATTGATGAGGCCTATGCCGCCGCGGCTCTGCATGCGGTAGAGGTCTATCTTGGTACGCTTTCCGTAGCCCAGGGCGGAGACGGTCATGATCATGGTGGAATTGTCGCCGTCCTTCACGGTCACGCAGGCCACCACGGAGTCGCCCCGGCGCAGTCCGATACCCTTGACGCCGGAGGCGCTGCGGCCCATGGGGCGCACGTCGGGCATGGCGAAGCGTATGGCCATGCCGTGGGCCGTGGCCAGCACCACATGGTCCGAATCCGTCACTTCGCGGACGGCGATAAGCTCATCGCCGTCCTTGAGTCCGAGGGCTATCATGCCGCTCTTGCGGCAGCGCGCGTACAGCGAGGCGCTGGAACGCTTGACCATGCCCTGCTTGGTGGTGAACAGGAAATAGCTCTCTTCGGCAAATTCCCGCACGGTGAGGGCGTTGGCCACCCATTCGTCTTTTTCCAGCGGAAGCAGGTTCGCGATGTGCATGCCCTTGGCGGTACGGCTGCCTTCCGGCACCTGATGCACCTTGAGCTGATGCATGCGGCCCTTGTTGGTGAAGAGCAGAAGATACTGATGATTGGTGGTGGTGAGAAATTCCTGCACGAAATCGTCTTCCGAGGTGTGCAGGCCGGCTATCCCCTTGCCGCCTCTCTTCTGCTGCTGATAGTTGCCGAGCGTGGTGCGCTTGATGTAGCCGCGGCGCGACAGGGTAATGACCACATCCTCGTCGGGAATAAGATCCTCGATGTCGATACCGTCAAGCTCATCCATGACCACTTCCGTGCGGCGGGGCGTGGCATAGGTGTTCTTGATGTACTGCGTTTCCTCACGCAGCACGCCGCGCAGAACTTCGGAATCCTCCAGAATGGAAGTCAGATAGGCTATGAGCTTCTGAAGTTCGCGATATTCCTCCAGCAGCTTGTCACGCTCCAGACCGGTGAGGCGCTGCAGACGCATGTCCAGAATACTCTGGGCCTGAATCTCCGTGAAGCCGAAGCGCTCCACAAGACCGGCCTTGGCCTCCTGCGGCGTTTCCGACCCGCGGATGAGGGAAACTATCTCATCAATGATGTCGAGAGCCTTGAGCAGGCCTTCCACGATATGCGCACGGGCCTGCGCCTTTTCCAGATCGAAGCGGGTGCGGCGGATGACGACCTCGCGGCGATGGTCGAGAAAGCAGGTGAGGGCGGTGCGCAGGTTGAGCTGCTGGGGCTTGTTGTCCACCACGGCCAGCATGTTGATGCCGAAGGATGTTTCCAGCGGCGTGTACTTATACAGCGCGTTGATGACGAGTTCCGGAATGGTGCCGCGGCGCAGATCAAGGATGATGCGGATACCCTTCTTGTCGGAAAGGTCGCGAAGGTCCGTCACACCGTCGAGCTTGCGGTCGTTCACGAGCGCTGCAATCTTGGTGACCAGCACGGACTTGTTGAGCGCATAGGGAATTTCCCTGATGACTACGGACTGCTGTCCCTTCTTGCGTTCCTCCACCTCCACGCGGCCGCGTACCTTCACCACGCCGCGGCCGGTGCGGTAGGCATCGAGCAGCCCCTGACCGGCATAGACGAAGCCCGCCGTGGGAAAGTCCGGCCCGTGCACGAGGTCGATAAGGTCGTCCACCGTGCAGTCCGGTTCGTCGATGAGGCGCAGAAGCGCGTCGCACAGCTCCCCGAGGTTGTGGGGAGGAATGTTGGTGGCCATGCCCACGGCGATACCGGAAGAGCCGTTGAGAAGCAGATTCGGCACCTTGGTGGGCAGAACTTCTGGCTCCTGTTCCGAACCGTCGTAGTTCGGACGAAAGTCCACGGTCTTCTTTTCGATGTCGTCCAGAAATTCCGAGGCAAGACGGGACATGCGCACTTCGGTGTAACGCATGGCGGCGGCGGAGTCGCCGTCGATGGAGCCGAAGTTGCCCTGTCCGTCTTCCAGCGGGTCGCGCATGTTGAAATCCTGCGCCATGCGCACAAGGGCGTCATAGACCGCGGAATCGCCGTGGGGATGGTATTTGCCGATAACGTCGCCCACCACGCGGGCGCTTTTCTTGGTAGGCCTGTTATAGGTGTTGGCCATCTGCGACTGCGCAAAAAGAATACGACGATGCACGGGCTTGAGACCGTCGCGCGCATCGGGAATGGCGCGCCCTATGATGACGCTGAGCGAGTAGGCCAGATAGGACTGACGCAGCTCTTTTTCTATATCGACTTTGAATTCTGCCACTGTAGGAGTCCTTTGGAGCAGTTTGTTGCGAAATATTCTTCCCGAAAGGAAGGATTACGCCGCCGGAAGGGCGACGCGGTCAGTCCGTCAGATATCGAGGTCTTCCATGGAAAGCGCGTTGCGGATGATGAAGTCGCGGCGCAGGTCCGCCCGATCGCCCATGAGCTCCTCGATGGTATCGGACGCGGCCTGAGCGTCTTCGATGCTCACCTGCAGAAGCGCCCTTTTTTCGGGATTCATGGTGGTCATTTCCAGCTGTTCTGGGTTCATTTCACCGAGACCCTTGTAGCGCTGGATGTTGAAGCCCTTGCGGGCTTCGGCATAGGCGGATTCGCGCAGCTCAAAGTAATCCTTCACTTCGCGAGTCGATTCGGAACTGGCAAGTTTCACAGGGAAGGACGGGCAGGATTCACCGAGAGTCTTCCATACCTGACGGGCATGACGGTACATCCGGGCATGGAAGAATTCCACGGCGAGGCGCGTACGATGGCCGCTCCTGTTCTCGAAGACCAGGAAGGCGCGTTCGTCGTCCTCCTGTTTTTCCACCTCGAGAGCGGCGGCATAGCCCTGTTCCTTCATCCAGGCAAGAAAACCTTCAGAAAGGCCGGACTGCGCCACGGCGGGATTCAGTTCCCCTTCAAAGCTCAGCAGCGCGAGGAAGAGCTCGCGGGAAATGGCGGAGTTCTCCGCTTCCGTCATGGCTTTTTCCAGCTCGTCGATGCTCTTGAGCAGGGAAATAAGGTCGCTTCCGCGATAAGTTCTGCCTTCCGGCGTGGTGACGGACACGCCGTCGGACAGGCGCTGAAGCAGAAATTCATCGAGTTCGTTGTCGTCCTTCAGGAACTTGATGGTGTTGCTGCCCTTCTTGATACCGTAGAGCGGAGGCTGGGCGATGTAGATATGCCCTTCCTCTATGAGCTTGGGATAGTAGCGGAAGAAGAAGGTGAGCATGAGCGTGCAGATGTGCGCGCCGTCCACATCGGCGTCGGTCATGATGATGATCTTGTGGTAGCGCAGCTTGGAATAATCCATGTTCTCGCCGATGCCCACGCCCATGGCCGTAATCATGTTCTTGATTTCTTCGCTTGCGAGCATGCGGTCGAATCTGGCGCGCTCCACGTTCAGAATCTTGCCGCGCAGCGGCAGAATGGCCTGCGTCATGGGATTGCGTCCCTGCTTGGCGGAACCGCCTGCGGAGTCGCCTTCCACGATGAACACTTCACATTCCGAAGGGTCCTTGCTCTGGCAGTCGGCGAGCTTGCCGGGCAGGGAATTGTCGGACAGGGCGCCCTTGCGACGGACAAGCTCGCGGGCTCTGCGCGCGGCCTCGCGGGCGCGGGAGGCTTCCGCCGCCTTTTCGATGATGACGCGGATGTCCTTGGGATGTTCCTGAAAATAGACGTCGAGGGCGTTATAGACCACGCCGTTCACAATGCCCACCACTTCGCTGTTGCCCAGCTTGGTCTTGGTCTGACCTTCGAACTGCGGCTGAGGGAGCTTCACGCTGATGATGGCCGTGAGGCCTTCGCGCACGTCGTCGCCGGAAAGGCTGTCGCCCTTCATCTTCTTCTGCAGGTCGGGCTGGCTTTTCACATAGTTGTTGATGGCGCGGGTGAGAGCCGTCTTGAAGCCGGCCAGATGCGTGCCGCCTTCATGGGTACGGATGTTGTTGGCAAAGGTCAGCGTCTTTTCGTTGAAACCGGAATTGTACTGCAGGGCAAAGTCCACCGTGACGTTGTCCTGCACGCCTTCGCCGCTGATGATGGGATGCAGTCCGGCCTCGTTGCTGTTCAAATCCTTCACGAACTGCTCGAGACCGCCTTCGGCGTGATAGGTGTGGGATTCGTTGGTGCGCTCGTCGTTGCAGATGATGGTCAGGCCCTTGTTGAGATAGGCCAGCTCCTCAAAGCGCTTCTTCAGAATCTCGAAGGAATAGACGGTGGTTTCGAAAATTTCCTCGTCGGGCAGAAAACGCACGGTGGTACCGTGGCCTTCCGCATCGCCCAGAGGCTCCACCTTGGTGACGGGTACGCCGCGCTCATAGCGCTGACGCCACCTCTTGCCGTCGCGCCGCACGGTGACTTCCAGCCAGGAGGAAAGGGCGTTCACGCAGGAAACGCCGACGCCGTGCAGGCCGCCGGAAACCTTGTAGGCGTTGTTGTCGAACTTGCCGCCCGCATGGAGCTTCGTCATGACCACCTGTACGGCGGGAATGCGCAGCTTGGGGTGCATGTCCACGGGAATGCCGCGGCCGTTGTCGCGTACGGTGACGCTGTTGTCCATGTGCAGGACGACTTCTATCCTGTTGCAGAAGCCGGCCATGGCCTCGTCGATGGAGTTGTCCACCACTTCATACACAAGGTGATGAAGACCACGGCTGTCCGTGCTGCCTATATACATGGCCGGGCGCTTGCGGACCGCCGCCAGACCTTCCAGAACCGTAATGGCGGACGCGTCGTAAGCGGTCTTGCCGGACCGGAGATTTTCCTGGGTCATGGGAATTCCTGAGTGATATATGTTGGCCCCGGAGAACCCGGGGCGTCAAGAGACTCTCAGTATATACGAAAACGCAGAAAACTTCAAACCCCTGTGCAGGGGATGGGCATAACCCCCAACTCAGCGCAAAAAGGCTGCTGAGGGCGCTAAAACATGTAAGCGGCCTGTCCGTTACCCTTGCCGGGTACGAACAGGCCGCAGAAAACAGCTGAAACGAAACAGCGCTATTCCTCTTCGGTGTAATAGGAGGATTCAGCGATTTTCATGGGCATGAGAATGACGGTGTACTGCGCATCGTCGGAACCGGTGATGCCGCAGGGCCCTTCCGCGCCGGTGAACACATAATGCAGACTCTGGGACTGGAAGTGTCCGAGAATGTCCATGAGACTGCGGGTGGGGAAGGCAATGCGTTCAAGGTCGCCCTGGAAGGTTCCTTCCAGATGCTCGGTGGCGGAGCCGGTTTCCTGTCCCTGTGCGGAAAGTTCCACTTCCTGAGCGGAGAAACGGAAGTAGGTACACCGGTCGCTGTCGTTGTTGAAGATGAGCAGACGGTCGAGGGCGTTGAGCGTTTCGCGGCGATCCACATCAAGCTGCGAGGTGTCGGCGCCGTCAAGACGCGCGAGGAAGCTCAGATGGTCGGGATAGCTGAAATTCGCACTGCGGGGAATACTCAGCGTTTCGCTGCCGGAACCGGTGCGGATGTGGAAACGCCGCTCGCTGATGTTCAGCATGACTTCGTCGCTGCCGAGCCATTTGCGCAGTTCGTTGACGTATTTTTTCTGGATGAGCAGACCGTTTTCGGGAAGAAGCTGCGCGAGTTCGTCGTTGATGAAACGCACCATGGCGAACTGATGCCCGTTCAGACCGCACACGTCCACCTTTCCGGCCTCGCCGGCCTTGAGATACAGACAGGCGAGACCCTCGGCGCTGTCGTCGTCGCTGATGCAGAAGGCCACCCTGTCGATGACATCCTGAAAGAAATCGCCGGACCAGAGCACAGCTCCCTCTTCGGGAAAGGCGGGAAGAGGCTGGAACCACACGGGGTCCACCGTGGGCAGCTTGTAGGAACGGCGTCCCTGCTCCACGGCGAGAATGTGCGACTCCTCATCAAGATGCAGACTGATGTCTCCGCCGGGAAGACGGCGCAGGAGCTCCACGAAGGCGCGTCCGTTCACGCCGGCAGTGCCTTCCTCCCGGATGTCCACGGGATAGGTGCCCGTGAACTCGATGTTCACATCGGTGGACATGATGGTGAGTCTGTCCCCGTCAGGCGTCTTTACGGCCTGAAGCCAGATGGAACGCAGATACGCGGCTCCGGCCTTGCTGGGAATGATGGAAGCCGCTTTCTGCAGGCCTTCGATAATCTGTTCCTTTTTGACGGTTACATACATGGCTTTTCCTTGTAGTAGAAGGTTTTAATCGTGTCTGTTTGTTCCTATCTCAGATAACATACTGAAATTTATAGTTTTAATAGGAACAAAAACAGGAACTGCTAAGAAGGGAACGCACATTCGGACAGGAAGAGCACCTCCAGAAGCGCTGATTGCACACGGTTTCGTCCGCTTTGTGAACGGAATGTGCGCATTTTTGTTCGTAACTTTGAATAATTCAGTGTTTTCCATAGGATACATAACAACATAAGAGGCTTTTCCGTTTTGTTCCATACAGGATGCGCCTGATGGCGTACACGTTGCGCACAGGGGGAAGAGGGAAGGAAGCTCCTCTTGAATATTGTATGATTTCAATATATTGTTTTAAAATAACACAGCCTTTTACCGCGGCGCAGGTCATGACGCCGTCCTTTTTTGCGGGACGGAAAAGTCCCGTCCGTTCCTTTTTCCGGACGGAGAAGGAACAGACCAGTTGTTCATAACGCAGATGACGCGTTTTCAGAAGTCCCCGTATGAGGCGGGAAAGGGGCAGGGACGTGTTTTTGGTATCTGCACGCCCGTGAAGATGGGGACGGATGATGCCGACTTCAGCGGAGAGGAGAAAGGGAACGGCGCGGCTGAGGCTTCTCGATTTTAAAAGTCTGCTTTTTTCGGGGAGCCTCTTCCATGGGAAAAGGCCGACGGCGGGCGTTTTGCACACGGCGTTTTTTTTCTTCAGAAAGGGAAGGGGGCCTGTGAAGGGAAGGGGACGGAAGGGGCGCGGTGCGGACGACCGGACAGGCGGATGGACGGCCGCGTCGGCACGGCTGTCGTCCAGGAGCGTACGATAGTCTCGCCCGGCGTCGTTGATGCGTTTTTTCTGATGGAGGGGGGAAGGGATACCCGGCACGACACACGCCTGCTTCTCCGGCAGGCGCGCAAAACGACGCTTCTGTCTTTCCGGACGTGGACAGGGCATGCGACGCGGCGCCTTTGTCTCGTTTGCCGGAGAAGCAGGCACGGCCGGCGCGGCATGCCCCTTCAGGGGGCCGCTCTTCCCCGGGGCAGGGGAGAAGCAGGATAAAACGTTCATGCTGGGCAGGAGTGGATAAAAATTTGTTCTTGGGAAAAGAGCGGCGGGACACACACGCAACAGCCGTAAATACAAAAGAAAAATACATGGTTACACGGAGAAGTCGCACAATCTGGACCGGGTGCCGGGCATAAAATTTTTTACCAGAAAACGCTTGCGTAAACAAGTGGTTTCTTGGTTATATATTCCTCTGGCGTTCATTCGACCTCAGATGTTTCCGCTTTTTCAGCTCTCATGAAGTGTCGCTTATTATGATAAAAAAATATCAAATATTCCGCGCGCGGTCTGTTCGTGCGCTTTGTTGTGCCGTGCTGGGCGTGGTTCTGGTGTCCGGCGCGGCGCTTTTCTGGCCGCGGGGGCAGGAAGGAGCCTTTCTTCTTTCCGGGAACGGCCTTATGCTCCAGTCCGTGAACCCCCATGATTTCTCCCTCGGTACGGAGGTTCCCGCTCCGGGCGGCGTGCAGATGGCCTCCCTCGGCAGCGGTCTGTCCTGGATGCAGGACTTCTGGCAGGAGGGAAGTCTTTCCGGTCCGGAACAGGTGGAGACGCCGAGATATGACGATTCTCTGGCGGCTTTTCTGTCCGCGAGGGAGGGCATGTGCATTCCGAACTATTCCGAAGCCGTGCCGTGGGAACAGGACAAGCGCTACATGGTGGAGGATTCCGGCTGCGGCACGCAGGTGTTCCGCAGCGTCATCCGCAGCGGCGACAGCGCGGGCGCGATTCTGCATGCCTGGCTCGACAACAACGAAACCGATCAGGCCGTGAAGGCCGCCTCCGCCGTATTTCCTCTGAACAGGCTCATGATTGGCCATCTGTTCAGCGTGGAGCGCGAGACGGACGGGGAGCGGGTGACGCGCCTGACCTACGACATCAACGAAGAAAGCCGTCTTGTGGTCGAGCGTACGGCCGAAGGTTTCAAGGCCCGCGTGGATGTCTTCGAGTTCGACACGAAGCTGGTGAAGGTGAGCGGAACCATTGAGTCCTCCCTGTTCGAGGCCATGGCCGACGCCGGCGAGTCCGCCAATCTGGCTGTACGGCTGGCCGACGTGTTCAGCCACCAGATCAACTTCGTGAACGAGGTGCAGGAAGGCGACACCTTCGAGATGGTGGTGGAAAAGAAATATCTCGGCGACGATTTCCGTCGCTACGGCGATATCATCGCGGCGCGCTTCGTCAATGACGGCACCGCGTTCGAGGCCTTCCGCTTTGTGGATGACAAGGGCAACGCCCACTACTTCGCCGCGGACGGCAGTTCTCTGGAAACGGAATTTCTCAAGGCTCCGCTTAATTTCACCAGAGTCAGCTCCGGCTATACCATGCACCGCAAGCATCCCATCTTCGGGAAGGTGCGTCCGCATCAGGGGGTGGACTACGCCGCGCCGCGCGGCACGCCCGTCAAGGCGCTCGGCGCGGGCAAGGTGACGTTCAAGG
Source organism: uncultured Desulfovibrionaceae bacterium (assembly GCA_949297645.1). GTDB lineage: Bacteria > Desulfobacterota > Desulfovibrionia > Desulfovibrionales > Desulfovibrionaceae > Mailhella. The sequence continues at coordinate 3,070 of CASFUJ010000021.1, read as the reverse complement.
GCTGGAAGGGCGGTTACGGCAATACGCTCATCATCCGGCACAGCGGCGGTATAGAAACGCAGTACGCCCATCTTTCCCGCTTCGCCTCGTCCCTGAAGGTCGGACAGAAGGTGGAGCAGGGCGAAGTGGTGGCCTTTGTGGGCGCCACAGGTACGGCTACGGGCCCGCATCTGGATTTTCGCGTCATGAAGAACGGCAAGTTCGTCAATCCCAGTACGCTTTCCGGCGCGCGTTCGGCCCCTGTGGGTAAAAAGGACCGCGAGCGTTTCAGAGCGTCCGTGGCCGAGGCCCGGATGCTGCTTGACAGCGCAACCGCCATAGCGGAAAAGTAACGCGACATGTTTCGTGTCGCCGGAGGCTGGCGCATCCTGCCGCAGGGCAGAATGCGCCAGCCTTTCCGTCCCTGCCGTCAGGGGCGGGGAATACCGTCCGGAACGTGCCGCCTCTGCCTGCCCTGTCAGACGGGCGGGCGGCATCGGGAGTGACGACGCGGAACGTTTTCCTTTTCTTCGTTTCGACAGACCGCCGGATGAAACGGCATGGAATCATCATGAACGCATCAGATTTTGAGTTGTCGAGCTATAATTACGAACTGCCGGAAGAGCGCATAGCGCAGTATCCGCCGAAGGAGCGGGGCGCTTCGCGTCTCATGGTGCTGGACAGAGCGGGCGGCAGGAACATTCATTCCACCTTTTCCCATCTGGGCGAATTTCTGCCGGAAGGGGCGCTGCTTGTGGCCAACAATTCCTGTGTGGTGCCCGCGCGTCTTTTCGGCCGCAAGCCTTCCGGCGGCAAGGCGGAGCTTCTTCTGCTCACCCCCCCTCCGCTGCTTGTTGCCTGCGCCGTGAAGGAAGGGGACTGGAGCCGGGCGCAGGCGGAAGTGCTGCTTCGTCCCTCGCGCAGCATCCGCGTGGGCGACCGCCTTGCCTTCGGCGACAGCATCGCCGCGGAAGTGCTGAAGAAAAAGGACTTCGGTCGTCACGACGTCATGCTGTTCTGGAAGGGCGACCTTGTGGAATGTATGAGGAGCATCGGCCGTCTGCCTCTTCCGCCGTACATCCGCCGCGAGCAGGACAGCGAGGACGTGTCCCGCTATCAGACCGTGTATGCGGACAGGGAAAAATCCGGCAGCGTGGCCGCGCCTACGGCGGGCCTGCATTTTACCGACGCTCTCCGCGAAAGCCTGAAAGCGCAGGGCATAGGCTGGGCCGAAGTGACGCTGCATGTGGGCTACGGAACCTTCAGTCCTGTACGGGAACAGGACATACGCGAACACCCCATGCACAGCGAGTATGTGGAAATCTCGCCGGAAACGGCGGCCGTCATCCGTGAGGCAAAGGCCTCGGGACGCCCCGTGGTGGCCGTGGGAACCACCTCCTGCCGTACTATGGAAGGATGCGCTCAGAAGAACGACGGCGTTATTCCCGAACAGGGCTGGCACGGCTGGACCAACATCTTCATCTATCCGGGGTTCCGTTTTCAGGTGGTGGACCATCTCATCACCAATTTCCACCTTCCCGAATCCTCGCTCATCATGCTGGTGGCCGCGCTGTGCGGAAGAGAGCGCATTCTTGCCGCCTATGAGGAGGCCGTGCGGGAAAAGTACCGCTTCTTCTCCTACGGCGACGCCATGTTTGTGCGCTAGGGGCGTCATTGAAGCGGCTGGACGGGCGTTTTCGCACCAGCCCCGCGTCTTTCGGCAAAAGTTCCGGGCAACGCCGGGGCGCTGCTCCGGCGAAGAATCCGGAATGAGGAAGCGTCCGACAGGGCGATGTACTGCTTGAGCGGAGCCTCGGGTATTGCAACGTGAAGGCATGCCCCGGAGAATGCCGTGCATGAAAAAAGCCCGGTGCGGTTTTCGCACCGGGCTTTCTGCGGTTCAGCGAAAGGCTCAGGAAAGCAGCTTTGCTTTCCATGCCTTGGCGGTGTTGACGAGAAGCTGGGAAATGGTCATGGGGCCTATGCCGCCGGGTACAGGGGTGATGGCTGAAGCGATGGGAGCCACATCGGCGTAGTCCACGTCGCCGCAGAGTTTTCCGTCCTCGCCGCGGTTGATGCCCACGTCGATGACGACGGCGCCGGGCTTGACCATGTCGGCCGTGACGAAGCGCGGTTTTCCGAGCGCCGCCACGATGAGGTCGGCCTCGCGGCATACGGCGGCAAGGTCCGGCGTGCGGGAGTGACACATGGTGACCGTGGCGTTGTAGTCCCGGCTGCCCAGCATGAGGGCGATGGGGCGTCCCACGAGATTGCTGCGGCCTATGACCACGGCCTTCTTTCCGCTCACGCAGATGCCGTAATGGTCGAGCAGGGCCAGTATGCCGGCAGGCGTACAGGGACGGAGACCGGGCACGTTCATGGCGACGCGTCCCTGATTGACGGCTGTGAGGCCGTCCACGTCCTTTTCGGGGCTGATGGCGTCGAGGCAGGGACGCGCGTCCAGCCCTTCCGGCAGGGGAAGTTGCAGCAGAATGCCGTCGACGGCGGGATCGGCGTTCAGCGAGGCGATGAACGCCTCGAGTTCCTTCTGCGGGATGGAGGCGGGCTTGCGGTAGGACGCGGTTTCAATGCCTGCGTCGGCGCAGGCTTTTTCCTTATTGCGTACATAGACCTGGGAGGCCGGGTCTTCTCCGACCAGAATAACAGCCAACCCGGGCACATCGCCGTATTCTTCTCTAAACTTTTCAACTTTTTTAGCCAATTCTGCCTGCATCTGCTCTGCAATCGCTTTTCCATCAATAATCTTTGCCTTCATCCTCTACTCCTTGATACTGGTGATATAATCCGGCTTGTATCGCAAGGCCACAGGCATTATCAGAAGCATACTTCGGTTCAGCAAAAACCAGCTTTGCCCGTTGCTCCTTTCCAAGATACGCACGAATCCATTCGCTTCGCATTACTCCACCAAACAATAATACCTGAATTACCATCAGGATTTATTCCAGTCTCAAATAAATACGTTTGAGAAGCTATCACATTGTTCACAAAAGCACAAGACAAAGAAGAGATGGATTTCCCCTTCAACTCTCCATTTTCAATATCTTTCCCTGTACATTCCTCTTTACTACTA
>CASFUJ010000020.1 GCA_949297645.1 uncultured Desulfovibrionaceae bacterium | reverse complement strand
CTGGCGGACAGCGTAGGCCGATGCCTTGTGGAAAACGGCCATGTATCGGTGCTTTTTCTCACCGACAGGCAGTACGGCATGACCCGGAATTATTTCGGCAGGGCGACAGTGCGCAACGAACAGCAGGACATGGAGGAGAACGGACAGCTCTTTTTGTTTTAGAGCGTTTTACCTTTGAAAAAGGTAAAACGCGAGGCGGAGGCTCTGCGCCGTCCGGCCTGTCGCTTCGCGGGAAAAAGCGCTTTATCCATTAAGCGACAGACCGGATGCTTTGAAAAGCGAAGCAGTTCAAACTAAAAATGTGCTGGCGACCTGCGTGCAGGCCGGATTCCGGGGGAGTTCTGTCTCCGGGCAGGCGGCGGACCCTTCCCGCTGACAGGAGAAGGCGCCAACGCTTCCGGGCAGGTGGAGGCTTTTCGTGTCCGTCAGCCGGGCAGGGCAAGAAGCGGCGAAGCGGAGGCAAAGCTTCGCGCAAGGCTCTGCGCCATGCGCGCGGTTATGGAAGAGAGGGAATGTTCTTCTCCCTGAAAGGGGAGCGGCGAGCGCTGAATGGAGGCGAGTTTCTTCTTCTGCGCGGGAAGAAGGAGTCCGGTTTCCGGGTCTTCCTGCATCAAATCGAAAACCAGAGCGTCCACAAAGGGGCGCAATGGCTCCATGATGTCGTCGGCAAGGCAGAAGGCGTTGTAGAGATTGTGGTGATGAATGCCGAAAAGGGGCAGCAGTCCCGCCGCGCACAGCGCCCGGGCGCAGGCCGCCCGCACGATGGCGTAGCCGTAGTTCAGCGCGGCGTTCACGCCGCCGCCGTCCGGGTCCCGGAGAAAGCCCCTGCCCATGAGCGCGGGCCAGTACAGGCGCGCGGCCTGCGCTTCCTTGTTGTCGCTGTCGCCGGAACGGACCTTTTCCGCCATGAGCCGGAGCTTTTCCGCTTCCGCCGCATCCCGGCGTCGTGTTTGCAGCACATGGGCCTGATTTTTTATTTTTGCGGCCACGCACAGTTTCCAGAGCTTTTTCCTGAGCACGGGGGAAGCCTTTATCTGCGCTTCCGCTACGGCGAGGGCTCTGTAATGTCGGGCACAGGGCAGACACATGGATATGGGCAGGTAGTTTCTGCCGCACACCACGACGGGAACGCCCAGTTCCGCCATGACGGCCAGAAACTGCCGGGAAAGAGAAAGACCGTCCGCGCTGAGAATGACGCATGCCAGACTGTCCGACGGCACGAGCCCGAGCGTTTTTTTACCTTCCTGTACGGCTACGGAGCCGCGTTGAATGCACAGATGTCGTCCATTTTCGGCCACTTCCAGGATGAATTCGCCCATACCTGCTCCCTGAGGAATAAAAAAAGCCGTCGAAATTCCCTGTTTCAGAGGATATCCGACGGCTTTTTTGCTGGTCATTCCTCTGAAAACATCAGAGAAATCAAAAGGTTTTACCCAATCTAGTTTAGCAGGATCGATGTGGGCAGGCAACTACAACCGGCACAGACGCCATCCATGTGCGTACCTAAGTTTAGCAGGATCGATGTGGGCAGGCAACTACAACCGCATTTTCGCCATCGTTGAGCTGCTCGTTAGTTTAGCAGGATCGATGTGGGCAGGCAACTACAACGCTCCAAGCGTCAATGCCGTTATGGGATCAAGTTTAGCAGGATCGATGTGGGCAGGCAACTACAACTGTGTACCGCTCGTAGAGTCGGAAAGCTGGAAGTTTAGCAGGATCGATGTGGGCAGGCAACTACAACCGTCGGGGCCAGGGATGAAAGCGCCCTTATAAGTTTAGCAGGATCGATGTGGGCAGGCAACTACAACTAATCGAACGACGTGGAAACCGACCCCTGGAGTTTAGCAGGATCGATGTGGGCAGGCAACTACAACACCTTCTATGCGCCGGTGTTCTCGGACGCCAGTTTAGCAGGATCGATGTGGGCAGGCAACTACAACACGAAGTATCAACGCACGTTGGTCGGATATAGTTTAGCAGGATCGATGTGGGCAGGCAACTACAACGATAATCTGACACACCTGCGAGGCTTCACAGTTTAGCAGGATCGATGTGGGCAGGCAACTACAACAGTTCCAGCGGCATGGTCTGTTTGCCGTTTAGTTTAGCAGGATCGATGTGGGCAGGCAACTACAACGATATCGTCCACCATGAGCCGCGCGCCCTGAGTTTAGCAGGATCGATGTGGGCAGGCAACTACAACGCTTCGGCTGGCAGCTTCTCAATCCCGCCCAGTTTAGCAGGATCGATGTGGGCAGGCAACTACAACTAGAGCGGCGCTATCCCATACGGCGACAGGAGTTTAGCAGGATCGATGTGGGCAGGCAACTACAACCTTAGTGCCTCATTATGACGAAGAGTAGAGCAGTTTAGCAGGATCGATGTGGGCAGGCAACTACAACCCACCTTGTTGTAGCGAATCCAGTCGATACAGTTTAGCAGGATCGATGTGGGCAGGCAACGGGAGAACGTGGTGTTCCGCCATGGGGAGCGGAAGGCGGCCACGCGCACGCCGCGCTGCCGGAAGGGCGGAAAATCAGCGGCCGGAGGATATTTTTTCAAAAAAGTTCCTCCTGCCCCCTAGACGGGGAGCAAAACGGAATTACCTATTGCATGTAAGAGTTCCCCCGACGGGCGGCTCTTCCTGATATGTGCAATACCTGAGGAGGAAATATAATATGGGCAAGATTATTGGTATCGACCTTGGCACCACCAACAGCTGCGTCTATGTGATGGAAGGCAAGGAGCCCAAGTGCATCTCCAATCCCAATGGCGGCCGTACCACTCCGTCCATTGTTGCTTTTACCGATAAGGAACGTCTGGTCGGCGAAACAGCCAAGCGCCAGGCCGTCACCAACCCCGACCGTACCATTTTTGCCGTGAAGCGTCTCATGGGCCGTCGCGCCGACGCGCCTGAAGTGCAGCACTGGATGCAGCACGCTCCCTACGCCATCGTGGCTTCCGCCAACGGCGACGCCGCCGTGCGCGTGGACGGACACGACTACAGCCCGCAGGAAATCTCCGCCGTCATTCTCGGCCAGCTCAAGAAGGACGCGGAAGCCTACCTCGGCGAACCCGTGACCGAAGCGGTCATCACTGTTCCTGCGTATTTCAACGACGCTCAGCGTCAGGCCACCAAGGACGCCGGTAAAATCGCCGGTCTGGACGTGAAGCGCATCATCAACGAGCCCACGGCCGCTTCTCTTGCCTACGGTTTCGACCGCAAGGCCAATGAAAAGATTGCCGTCTATGACCTCGGCGGCGGCACCTTCGATATCTCCATCCTCGAAGTGGGCGACAACGTCGTGGAAGTGCGCGCCACCAACGGCGATACCTTCCTCGGCGGCGAAGACTTCGACCAGCGCATCATCCGCTATATGGTGGATGAGTTCAAGGGACAGTACGGTATTGACCTTTCGCAGGACCGCATGGCTCTGCAGCGCCTGAAGGAAGCGGCCGAAAACGCCAAGAAGGAACTTTCCAACTCTCTGGAAACGCAGATAAACCTGCCCTTCATTACGGCCGACGCCTCCGGCCCCAAGCATCTCATGATGACGCTGACCCGCGCCAAGCTGGAACAGATGGTCATGGATCTTGTGGAACGCTCCATCGAGCCCTGCCGCAAGGCTCTTGCCGACGCCGGTCTCTCCGCTTCCGAAATCGACGAAGTGGTGCTTGTCGGCGGCATGACCCGTATGCCTCTGGTGCAGAAGAAGGTGGGTGAATTTTTCGGCAAGGATCCCAACCGCTCCGTGAACCCCGATGAAGTGGTGGCCATGGGCGCTTCCATCCAGGGAGCCATCCTTACCGGCGACGTGAAGGACGTGCTGCTGCTCGACGTGACCCCGCTTTCCCTCGGTATCGAAACCATGGGCGGCGTGTTCACCAAGCTCATCGACCGCAACACCACCATTCCTACCCGCAAGAGTCAGACCTTCTCCACCGCCGCGGACAACCAGCCCGCCGTGGACATCCATGTGCTGCAGGGCGAACGTCCCATGGCGGCCGACAACATGACGCTGGGCAACTTCCAGCTCACCGGCATTCCCGCCGCTCCCCGCGGCGTGCCGCAGATTGAAGTGACTTTCGACATCGACGCCAACGGTATCGTGAACGTGTCCGCCAAGGACCTCGGCACCGGTAAGGAACAGTCCATCCAGATCAAGTCCTCCTCCGGTCTGAGCGAAGAGGAAATCAACAAGCTGGTGCGCGAAGCTGAAGCCAACGCCGCGGAAGACAAGAAGAAGCAGGAGACCATCGAAGCCCGCAACCAGGCCGACGCCCTCATCTATGCCACCGAAAAGTCCCTCAAGGATCTCGGCGACAAGGTGGATCCCGCCGTCAAGGCCGATGTGGAAAGCAAGAAGGAAGCCCTGAAGAAGACCATGGAAGGCAGCGACACCGAAGCCATCAAGAAGGCTTCCGACGAACTCTCCCAGGCTTCTCACAAGCTTGCTGAAATGCTGTACAAGAACGCTCAGGCCCAGCAGGGCCAGCCGGGCGCTCAGCAGGCTCAGGACGCCGGCAAGAAGGACGACGACGTCGTGGACGCCGACTTCACCGAAGTGAAGTAACCTTCCCGCGTGATGGAAAAACGGAGCCCCGTTCCGAAAAGGAACGGGGCTCTTTTGTCATGTCCTCATGCTGCTGAGGAAACGGCAGAGGAAAAGAGAGGCTGATGGAGATCGGCAGCGTGCCCATGGAGGAGGGAAGGCTGCCCGGTAAAGGGCTGGGCTGAGACGGCGGATGGAGAAATGCGGTCCGGCAGGCGAAAGACTGCCGCGTGTGTCAGCATACGGCGAAGTACAGCCCGACCAGCACGAGATAGCGGAGGAGTTTCGCCGCGCAGGTGATGGAGAAGAAGGAGGCAAAAGGCTCCCTGAGCACGCCTGCGGCAAAGGTGAGCGGATCGCCTATGACGGGAACCCAGCTCAGCAGCAGGGACCAGCGTCCGTATCGGTGATACCATGCTTCCGCCTTGCGGAGTTTTTCCTCACTGATGGGAAACCAGCGGGCATGAAGAAAACGATGGGCCAGCGAGCCGAGATACCAGTTGAGGGTGGAGCCCAGTGTGTTGCCCACGGTGGCCGTGGCCACCAGCGCCCACGGCGAATGTTCGCCTTCCGCCACCAGCGCCACGAGAACCGCCTCTGACTGGGCGGGAAGGAGCGTGGCCGACACAAAGGCCGCGACGAACATGACGAGGTATTCCTTCATGGGACAGGAGGGGGCTGCCGGAGTTTTCCAATCAGGCGCGGGAGGAGCGGAAAGAAGTCGAAGAGGTCATGGCGGCAAGGGGGGGGGAGTCCGGTCGTTGCGGTCGGCGGGCGACCGAAGCGGAAAAAGGTATCTTTCGGAAAGGCTTCCGGTACAGGAAGCGTGCCGGGAAAGCGGAAAAGACAAAAAAGCCGCCGGAAGCATACTTCCGGCGGCAGTTTTTACTGGGCGGGATTGATGCGCACTTCGACGCGGCGGTTCTGCTGGCGGCCGTATTCGGTGTTGTTGTCTGCGATGGGAGAGCTTTCACCGTAGCCGATGGCGGAGATTCTCGACGCGGGAATACCGCGCTGGATAAGCGCGTTTTTCACGCTGTTGGCCCGGCGCTCGGAAAGCTGCTGATTATAGGATTCCGAGCCGGTGCTGTCGGTATGACCGGCAACGACGATGGTGGTCTGCGGATAGTTGACCAGCACCTGCGCTATGCGGTCGAGTTCGGGGTAGAGGCCTGAGCGGATGGTGGTGGAATTGACATCGAAGGTGAAATCACTCTTGAAGGTGAGGGCGAGGGCGTTGCCCTCGCGCTGGACGGCCACGGCTTCCGAGTTGGTCAGAGCCTGACGCATGTCGTTTTCCTGCCTGTCCATCATGGCGCCTATGCCGGTACCGGCAAGACCGCCTATGACGGCGCCCGCCGCCGTGCCTATGAGCGTGGATTTGGTGTTGCCGCCGATAATCTGACCGAGCAGGGCGCCGGCCGCGGCGCCTCCGGCGGTGCCGTATGTCGCGCCTTTGCCCATATTGCTCTGCATGGCGCAACCGCTGCCGAGAAGCAGAGTGACGATAAGACCAAGGGTGTAGATTTTTTTCATGGTATGTTCCTTTCTGTACCGTGTTTCAGGAAGAATCCGTAAGAGTCCCTCCGGCCTGTTTCGGACAGGAAAAACAGGGTCTGCACTTCGCAGACTGTCGGCCGATATGGCCCTACAGGGTAGAATGTCAGCATAGCCGTGACGGAGGAAAAAGGCAAACTTCCGCAAAGGCCGACAGGTACAGGAACGTCCGGCTTTTATGTCACGGAAGAAAGTCGGGTGCGATTATCCCCCATGCAGAAACATTTTGAAACGTGACCATTCTTCGCAGAGGTGTTATATCTTTTTGCAAGGCCATCTTCCGTGGCCCGGACTCCCTTTCATTCCCCCTTGTTTGCGGCCTGTTCAGACTCCTCCTGTGAACAGGCCGTTTTTTTGTGCCCTGTCGCCTGCCGGAATGCCTGCAAACGTTCGTTCGAGGAGGCCGCGCGTGTCGTTCAGTCAAGGCCGGGAGCGGAACGCCGTCCGGGGAAGCGCGGAGTCTCTTTTCCATGCGGAAAGGGGAACGTCGGCACGGCGTCCTTTGCGCGCTATGGTCTTTCCTATGGCTCTTTTCCATGCGGAAAGGGGAGCGTCGGCACGGCCGACGCTTTGATAACCTTGCGAAGTATTTAAAAAAGAAAGAATTTGAAACGTGACTTTTGCCGTTGTTTCTGTAGTTAAGGAGTCGTCAACAGCCACGGATTCCGGATAAGGCCGGAGTCACACCATACCCTCCTCTTCTTTTCCTCAGTTGGACCAGCCTGTCTGCCGGAGTTTGCGGACAGGCTGGTTTTTTTGTGCTTCGGAAGCTTTGGAGACGGACCTGAAGAAAGGAGTGGGGCTCTTCAGAAGAATGTCGCCGTACAGGGAAGGAGCTCCAGGCGTTGAGGCAGGTTGAAGACAGAGGTACGTCTTCTCCCTGCAAGCGGCGGGAAAGGTCGGGATATAGAGTACCACGGGAAGCACCCCAGTCTTCCCCCCCTCCGCAGGCGGGAAAGGAGAGAAAAGAGACTGCGTGGCAGAAAAGAGACGAAGGTTCCCCCGGCAAATGACGCAGGACGGCCCGATGAAAACAGCTCTCTGAAAGGGGCGACTCTTCTCCTGACCATGAAGAGGTCCGTTTCCGGCACATGAGACGGACGGGGGGCGGCGACAGGCTTGAACTTTTACGCAGGGAACGGTATTTTCCCACACGCCGTTCCGCGGCGCGCATTGTCAGGCATGCGTGAGCGGAGCGTAATTTTTCCCTGATTATGAAGAATGGCACGCGCGCTTGTGCGGACTGAGCGGCGGGTGCCGGAGGAATAGATATGACGGATGAAAACTCCAGAGCGCGCTCGCTCATGTTTCTTTCCCTCCTCTGTTTCGCGCTTGCGGACGTGCGCGACGGACTCGGGCCTTTTCTCGGCGTCTATCTTCAGGAACAGGGCTGGATGCCTGACGAGATAGGTTTCGTGATGACGGTCGGCGGTCTGGCGGAGCTTTTCTGCAATACGCCTCTCGGCGCGCTGGCCGACCATACCCGGAGAAAAAGGGGACTCATTGCGCTGAGCGTACTTTTCATCGTGCTCGGCTGCGGCATGGTCTTCATCTGGAGCGGAGCGCCGGCGGCAGGATGTTCCAGAATACTGCAGAGCATTGCGGCCGCGGCCATCATGCCCGCGCTGACCGGTATCACGCTGGGCATGGTGGGGCAGAAGGGACTTCCCGCAAGGCTCGGCGTCAATGAGGCCTGGAGCCATGCGGGCAACGCGTCCACGGCGGTGCTTGGCGGACTGGTCGGGTATTTCTGGGGGATTCCGGGCGTGTTTTTCGTCATGGCGTGCATGGGGGCGGCGGCGCTGTACAGCCTTGCGCGCATCAACGCTTCCCACATCGACTACAATGCGGCGCGCGGCCTGGACGCTCAGGAAGGCGGACACAAAGTAAGGCATGCGCGGGATATCCGTCTTCTGTTCCTCAACCGGGCGCTTCTGGCCGTGGCCCTGACGCTGTTTTTCTTTCATCTCGGCAACGCGGCGCTGCTGCCGCTGCTGGGCCAGTCGGCCGTGGCCAGATTCGCGGTGAACGGCGCGGTCTATACGGCGGGCACCGTGGTGCTGGCGCAGGCGACCATGATTGTCGTGGCCCTGTGGGGCGCGCGGATGGCTGAAAAGAAAGGCTACGGCTGGCTTTTTCTTCTGGCGCTGCTGGCGCTGCCTCTGCGCGGCGCCATCGCCGGACTGTGGGCCAGCCCCTGGAACATCATTCCCGTGCAGATGCTGGACGGCGTGGGCGCGGGACTTCTCGGCGTGGCGACGCCGGGTATCATCGCCCGCCTTCTTCAGGGCAGCGGGCACATCAATATGGGCCTCGGCCTCGTGCTTACCATTCAGGGCGTCGGAGCGTCCCTGAGCAGCACCTACGGCGGGCTTTTCGCGCACCATGTGAGCTACAGCGTCGCGTTTCTGGCGCTTGCCGCCGCGCCCTGCCTCGGCCTTGCGCTGTTCGTGGGGGCCGTGCGGAGGCTTCCTGCGCTGGCCGCCACGCTGAAGGGCGGCACGCAACAGGCTTTGCCTCCGCAGAGGGGCTGACGGCGGAAGGAAAAAGGGCGCTCCTTGCAGAAGGCGCCCTTTTTTTGTGATGGGCAGAAGAGAAGAAGACAGTTCCTACAGCGTTCTTCCTGCAAGAAATCCCTGTTCTATGGCCTCGCCGGCAAGTCCTGTCTTTACGCCGTCACCTATGACGATGAGGGGGCAGCCTTCAGCGCGGAGCTTGTCCGTCAGAACCGTCAACGGGTGCGCACCCGTAGCGAGCACCACGGTATCGGCGCTGAGACATTCCTCCCTGTCGCCGACCATGATAATCACGCCGCTGTCCGTGATTTCCTTTACTCTGGCGCCGGTGCGGATATCGACGTTGTTTTTCTTTACATCCGCAAGTAAATCCCAGCGTGGGACGATAGCCTCATCCGTTGCTACGGCCTCGAGCATTTCCACCAGTGTGACGTTTTTCAGGTTGGAGGCCAGATGGTTTGCGGTTTCCGTACCTACGCAGCCGCCGCCGATGACCACGACGCGCGCGCCGGTATCCGCCAGTCCTTCAAGAACGTCATGAGCGGTAACGACAATCTTTCTGTCCGTCCCCGGAATGGGAGGCACGGAGGTGACGGAGCCGGGCGCGGCAATGACGGCATCAGGCGCCGCCATGCGCACGGTGTCCGGCGTTACTTCTGTCCCGTACACGATATGCACGCCGAGGTCGGAAGCCTGTTTGAGCTGCCAGTTGATGAAGTTGACGATTTCCCCTTTTGAAGGCGGTACGGCGCCGAGTCTGAACTGTCCGCCGGCCCAGCGTCTTTTTTCGTACACGGTGACATGGTGACCGCGCGCGGCCGCAGTAATGGCGGCCTGAAGGCCGGCAGGACCTGCGCCGATAATCATGACATTCTTTGGCGCAGGAGCTTTTTCAAGGGGAAGAAATTCTGTTTCTCTGCCCAGAGCGGGGTTGAGGATGCATCGTATGGGGTTGTTGGCCAGCAGATTGCCCACGCAGCCGTGATGGCAGGCAATGCAGGTTCTGATATCGTCGAAACGACCTTCCCGTGCCTTGTTGGGCGTTTCCGGGTCGCAGAGGGACTGACGTCCCATGGCCACGAGGTCGGCCTTGCCCAGGGCTATCAGGCTTTCCGCAATGCGGGGGTCGTTGATGCGGCCCACGGTGATGACGGGCAGACTTGTGACACGCTTGACTTCCTCCGCAAGGTCCGCAATCCAGGCATGACGGCGATACATGGAGGGAATGACGGCATCGAAGGAGCGGTACACTCCGGCGGAGACGTGTACATAATCTATGCCTGCGTCTTCCAGCATGGGAACGATGGCTCTGGTGTCTTCCACGGTGCGTCCGCCGGTGACGAATTCGTCGGCGGAAATACGATAGCCGACAATGAAGTCGGCGCTTACCTTGCTTCTGATATCCCGTATGACTTCAAGGGCGAAGCGCAGGCGGTTTTGCAGGCTTCCCCCGTAGGCGTCCGTCCGCTTGTTGGAATAGGGAGACATGAACTGCGCTATGAGGTATCCGTGAGCACCGTGGATTTCAATACCGTCGAAACCGGCGGCTTCCGCTCTGCGTGCGCAGTCGCCGAATTTATGCACAACGTCCCGGATTTCCTCGACAGTCATCTCGTGAGGCATATCGGGACTGAACGGACAGGGGATTGCGGAAGGAGCCCAGGGCTGACAGCCGATGACACTGCGGCTTGTCTGCCGTCCACAGTGATAAATCTGTGCGATGATGGTGGTTCCATGGGCATGGATGCGTCTGGTACATTCGGCAAAACCGGGAATCTGCCCATCGTGCCACAAACCGGGAAGCCCCCGAAAGCCCTTGCCGCGGGGGTCCACGGCGAAATCTTCGGTAATAATCATACCGAAGCCGCCTCTGGCTTTTGCTTCATGGTAGGCCATGAAGGTTTCCGTGACGGTGCCGTCGGCATGGCAGTAGTTGGTGACCATGGCGGGGACGACACAGCGATTTTTGAGCTTTCTGCCCTTGAGGGGGAAAGGGCTGAACAGATGTTTCAGCATGAGGAGGCTCCTTTGCCGTTGAAAGCCGACCGGAACGCACGACAGGGGAAAACGGAGCGTACCGGCCGGCGATGTGAGGAAGCTTGGTTATGCGGTGCGATGGACGCCGAACTTTAGATGGTACGCAGGTCGCTTTCTTCCATCTTGAGGCCGCGGAGTGCGTTTTTGTACATGATTTTATCTCTGATGGTATCGTTCTTGAAGTAGGAGAGATACACTTCCACGGCCGGTTTCAGAGGAATGAAGGGATAGGCGGAGCCGAACACAATCTGGTCCTGCAAAAAGCCGTTGGCGGCGTCAACATAGGGACGGGTGTAGTGCGTGTTGATACCGTACATGTCGGGGCAGAGGTAGAGGTTGGGATGAGTGAGAGCCACATGAATGATTTCCGTCACATAGGGAACATGCCCGTGCAGGTCGAAGACGCGCAGGTTGGGGAAGTTCTTCATCATGGCGTCAATGTGGCATACCGGCTGAGAGCCGTAGATGCAGCCGCCGGTGAGGAACAGCGGGATATCTTTGGATTCCATGTAGTCGAAGAGAGGCTGAAGGGACTTGTCGTCGATGGGCAGTTCCGGGTTATTGCTGAATCCGAAGGGGAGCTCCAGAGAAAGGCCGGTGCAGGGGCCGTTGACGACAAAGGTTTCCGCGTCGGCTATGGCACGCTCCACATGATAACCGTTGATGGCGATGGCTCCGAGCAGTCGGTCGGGATAGCGGGTGACGATATCGGCCACGTCTTCGGCGGGAACGATGGGATCACTCTGAGGGGCAAAGCTCCAGCGCGCTTCAGCCATACCGAGGTTTATGCCCGCCTCGTCCATTTCCTTGCAGCAGAGGTCCATGGAACGTTTGACTACGGATTCGGGCAAATCATAACCGAACATGCAGCCGTAGGTGGGGAAAATGTCGGTGGTGGATTTGAGGAAGCTTTCAGTGATGGGACGAAGGCGCATGTCGATAATCATGAGATACTCCTTTAGAGGTTAGAGACGGCGTCAGCCTGGGATGACGGTGACTTTCGGAACTTTGGCCGGGAGGTGCGGCTTCAACACGCAGAGGGCGTTCCGCGACACCGTGAAACTTGCTATTTCTGTGCCTGGAGGGCCTTTTTCACAGCCTCGAGATAGGTCTTCTGCTCGGCCCGGAGGCTGTCGCCGAGGTCGGCGGTTTTGGCTGCAGCAGCAGCCTTGTCTTCGTCGCTCATTTCGGAGACGACGCAGCCCTGCGATTCGAGAAAGGCGATGACCTGCGTGAGTTCGGAAGCAACGATGCGGTCGGATTCTTCCACATACCATTTCAGCCCTTCTTCAAACATGGCACGGTCGGCTTCGGGGAGCTTCTTCAGCCATGCCTTACTGGCGAAGGTGGCATAGAAGACAGGAATAGCGTCTATTTTCAGGTAGTACTTGGCCACATCGAAGAGGCGGGCCGTGGACGGCCAGAAGATTTCGCAGTCAACGGAGTCGATGACCCGCTGCTGAAGCGAAGAGAGAATTTCCGCGGCGGCCGTGGGTGTGGGATTCATGCCCAGAGCCTTGATGGAAAGCATGTGCAGGCGGTTGCCGGAGACTCGGTCCTTCTTGCCCTGAAGGTCGGCGAGGGTTTTGTACTGCGCTCTGGAGGAGACATAGCGGAAGCCCGTGCTGTTGGCGCCGAACATGACGATACCGGGGTGTTTCTTTTCCATATCCCGCATGGTCTGCCGGAAGAAGTCGCTTTTCAGAAAGGTTACGGCTTGTTCATCGCTTTTGAAGAGATAGGGCAGGTCAAGAACGCTGAGGGTGGGGAAGAAGGTGGAGAGGTTGGAAGTCGTTTCCACGGCTATGGGCACACTGCCCATCTGCACGCCCTGAAACACGGTGTCGAAATTGCCGATGGTGCCGGAGGGCAACAGGGCGATGGTGTATTTGCCGCCGGACTTTTCCTGAATCCATGTGTTGAAGTTTTCCGCCGCCTTGAGCAGCGGGTGGCCGATGGGACAACTGCCGAGAGACATTTTGACGGAAACAGGTTCGGCATAAGCGTTGCCTGCGCAGAGAACAAGACCCAGAACTGCCGCAAGACTCAGAAGTTTTTTCATGGAAACCTCCGTTTTTTTCGGGCTCAGGCCCGGTAGTTGTGAGAAATATGCCTTTCGGAGAACGCTCCGGGGAGAGGATTGCGGGCCGTCTAAAGCAGACAGAGGGAAAGTTCGGGAATGAGAACTATGACCACTGCCGCAACAAGGTTGATGATAAGGAAGGGGATGATGGCTCTGGAAACACCGGGCAGGGAGGCATCGGCTACACGGGCGCCCACATACAGGTTGGTACCGACGGGCGGGGTGTAGAGGCCTATGTTGATGAACACCAGGAAGTAAATGCAGAAGTGGATGGGGTCGATACCGAAGTTGATGGCCAGCGGCACAAGAATGGGTGTGAGAATGATGATGAGTGCCGTGCCTTCCATGAAGCAGCCCAGAATGAGCAGAACGACGGAGAGCAGAGCGAACAGCCCGAGACCGCTGGTGATGTTCATGCCGTGAACAAGGTCCGTGAGCATGCCGGTTACGTTGTGATACTGGACGAGTATGCCGAGGGCGTTGGCGGCCATCATGATGATGAGGATGACGCCGAGGGTGACCAGACTGCTGTACAGGGCGTTTTTGAGCTCCGTGAGGTTCAGGTTGCGGGTGATGAAACATTCCACGACCAGAGCGTACAGGGCAGCGAACGCGCCTGCTTCCGTAGGCGTCATGATACCGCCGTAGATACCGCCGAGGATGATACCGGGCACGCCGAGGGCCCACTTGGCCTTGCCGGTGGCGCGCAGACGTTCCCTGAGGGAAGGCTTGGGACGGATAACGCCGTAGCCGTGCCTGCGGACGACGTACTGTCCGGCAAGCATGAAGCCGCCGGCGACGATGCAGCCGGGAATGATGGTGGCAAGGAACAGATCCGGCACGGAGAGGTTGCCGAAGGAGCCCATGAGAATAAGAGGAATGGAGGGGGGAATCATGGGGCCGAGGGTACCGCCCACGGTGGCGCATGCGGCAGAGAAATTGCGGCTGTAGCCCTCATCGAGCATGGCGGGAATAATCATGCTGCCCACGGCCGCGGTGGTGGCCAGCGCCGAACCGCACAGCGCGGCGTAGAACAGGCAGGTAAGGATGGAAATCATGGCGAGGCCGCCGGTCCAGTGTCCTGCCCAGGCGCGGCACATGCCGAGCAGGTCGTCGGCCATACTGCCGCGTTGCATAAGGTCGCCGGAGAGTACGAAGAAAGGAATGGCCATGAGAGGAAACGAGTCGAACAGGCTGAAGAAGCGCTGTGTGACCATGGCCAGAGGCATGTCGGAGAGGTACAGACCCACCATGGTTGCCAGAGAAATGGATACGCCGATGGGTACGGTGAGCAGAAAAAGTACGAGCATCAGGCCGAAGGTGACGGCAATGGCTTCCATAAGCTACCCCTTCCTGTTTTTTCCGGTGAGCAGTCCGGCAAGATTGGAGAAGGAAAAGAGAAGAGCAGCCCCGCAGAGTATGGGGAAAGCCAGCCATACATAGACCATGGGCAGGTTGAAGCTTATGGCGTACTGCTCCATATCGTTGACCATGATGGTCATGTCCGTGGAAAGCCGGATGAAGATAACGTAGAAGACGATAGTGACGAGACTGCTGAAGATGTCGAGCGCCTTTTTCAGCGCAGGACCGGAGAATTCCCGCAGTACGTCGATGCGCAGATGCACGCCCTGCTGCTCCGCCACAACAAGGGCCAGCATGGAGCTCCACAGAAAGCAGTAACGGGTCATTTCTTCCGGCCACATGAGAGAGTTGTTGAGCACATAGCGCATGAAGACCTGAACGCCTATAACAAAGGTCATGATAAGCAGCAGAGCAAAGCCCAGTCTGGATGCAATCCATTCAATAACGGAAAGAATTTTTTGCATGGCGTCTCCTTTGTCGAATCGGAACCTGTGGTGATGGAGGGCGGTATGATGCAGCGCATACCGAAGGTCGTGCGTCGGACACCGCCGCGGCGTGAGCGGCCCGGAGGAGGTGAATCCGTCCGTATGGTCCGGCGCCGGACGGATTTATGCGGTGAAGGCGGTCGGCGCCGGAGAGAAGAGCAACCTGAGACGCTGCCGTTTTTTTGTGCGTCCGCCTGCCACTGTGAGACCGGGAACGCCCGTACAGACAGGAACGGCACTGCCTGAAGCACAGCCGTCAGGGCTTCGTGTATGTTGCACGAGAGCACAGACCGTGGGGAGGCGGGCCGGGACCGCCGCTTGCCGGTATGAGGTCAGGACATCCTTTCCCTGACAGTGTGTTCGAGCAATAATCTGTTTCAGCGTAAGGCTGTCCGGGGAAACGTTTCTGTCGTGCCCGCCTCTGCCGTCCACCGTGACGGTTGCCTCGCAGAGGAGTTCACCGGCGGCGGTGTGTATGAGCCGTTCAAGAAGCTTCATGGAAAACAGCGTCGCTTTTTGCCGTATGTTCATGTCTCGCCTCCCTGTATATTCTCGTTTAGTGCAAGATTCGTGCCAGAAATAACAAACGGCATGCAAACAAGAAAATATGATATTTCAATGGATTATATCTTCGTCGAATGTTGTCGTGGTAGAAAAACAGTGAGATTGTTGCATTTTTATAACAATTGTGTTATGTTTATGAAACACATAGAGTAAAAGAAAAATCACACAGTTATCATGAATTCATCAGCGACTGTATCGTTTTTGTAACAGTATTTGCTCAGGGAAGAGGTGAACATGCCATGATGGTGGATGCGGAACTTTCCGTAGAGCTTCTGGATGACGCGTTGAACGCAGCGCAGGACGGTATTTTTATTTACCGGAAGGATTCCACCATTCTGTACGCCAATGAGGCATCTTTTAACCTGTGCGGTATTCCGCGGGATATGTTCAAAGCCAGACGCTGGACATGGCGCGAGTTGCAGCAGGCCGGTTTTTTCTATGGTGAAGCAGCACTGGACGCTCTGAAAAGCGGGCAGCGCGTTTCAACGGAGTTCGTCAATCATCTGGGGATACATCTGCTTTGTACCGCTACGCCCATTTTGGACAAGGAAGGCGAGGTTTGCCGCGTAGTCACCAATGTGCGGGACATTACAAGTTTGTTTGAACTGCAGAACGAACTCAGAGAGAAGCGTGCCCAGCTTACGAGTCTGAGAAAGGAACTGGTGCGCCGTCAGGGCATTGCGGACAAGCGTTTTGTTCATGCCGGCCCCAGAATGCGCAGAATAGTGGAAACCATCGACCGTGTGGCGCCTACGGATGTTTCCGTCCTTCTGCTGGGAGATTCCGGCGTGGGAAAGAGCGAACTTGCGGAACGGATACACAGAAAAAGCGGACGGGCGGCGCAGAAGCTGGTGGTGGTGAACTGCGGAGCCATTCCTCCCTCGCTGTGTGAGGCAGAATTTTTCGGCTATGAGAAAGGCGCCTTCACCGGGGCGGAGCGTGCGCGGAACGGACTGTTTGAGGAAGCCAACGGCGGAACGCTCATTCTTGATGAAATAGGCGAACTTCCGCTTCCCATACAGGTGAAGCTGCTGCGCGTGCTTCAGGAAGGCAAACTGAAGCGTCTGGGAAGTCAGAAGGAAATAAGCGTGAATGTCCGCATAGTGGCGGCCACCAATCAGAACATCCGTGAGAAGGTGCGGAAAGGAGAGTTCCGGGAGGACCTGTATCATCGAATCAATGTCATTACGCTGGTCATTCCGCCCCTGCGTGAACGACCTGAAGATGTACCCCATCTTCTTACCTATTTTCTTTCACGCGCCAATGCCAAATACGGACAGAACAAAACCATGTCGCCCGCGCTTGTCTCCCGGCTGGAACCATACGACTGGCCGGGCAATTCCCGTGAAATGGAGCACCTTATAGAAAGAATGGTGGTGTTGAGTACGACGGATGAAATGGGCTGCGAATATCTTCCCGAAGATTTTCAGAAAGGTGCGCAAGACGATGAAGCTCCGCTTCTTCCGCTGGCGGAAGCCTGCGCACAGGCGGAGAAGGATCTTCTCATCCGGGCGAAGGTGCGGCTGGGCTCTACCAGAAGAATGGCGGAAGCGCTGAAGGTAAGCCATGTTACCATAGCCCGGAAACTGCACGAATACGGTATAGAGTAACACGGCATGTTTTTACGGAACCATCCTCCAGCGGCATAACGGTTCCAGCAGTGTCGTGCTGCCGCGGCATGCCGGGAAAGGCGGCAGTCTCTGCGGCAAGCCGTGTTCCTCGCTATGACAGGGAAAACACGATTGCCTCTCTGGCCTCCTGCGAGAGACGGAAGAGTTTTGTGCCGCAACATCTTCAGCGGGTCGCCGCAACGCGTGGCCTGCACACAGGCGTTTTCGTGCCTGGCGGTATCCTTGGAACCGGCGGAGGCGGACGGTACTCTTCAAAGAGCGCCGCTACGCTCTCCGAAGGCGTCCATGCGGACAAGTTCCGGAACGGGTATGTCCTTTTCCCGGCAGTCGAGATGCTTTTCTCCGTCACCGGTCGGTACGGAGCAGGACGGTGAATCCTGCTTCGCCGAGGGAGAGGGAAGATAGCACCGGCCAGAAGACCTTCCGCCCCCGTGTTCATTCGAGAGCATGCGATGGAAGCGAAGGGGGCGTGCCGGAAAAATAAAGAAAGGTGTCGTCGGGCTTTTCTTCAAAGACAGCTATGACGTCCACGTCGCATGTCGGCTCATGAGGACAAAGACGGAGAACGCCGGAGCACGTTTAAGGAAAAGCTCTTCCGCCTCGAGACGGCCCTCGTCAACGATTTCGAGAAAACGGGCATATCCATTCGATACCGGAGAGAGAAGGGCGCGATGCTTTTCGGACAGCATTTCGAAGCCGGACATGGCAGTTCCCGGGAAATAAGGGACGTTGCCTGCAGGATGGAATGAGGCGGGCGGTTATTCCCTTTCGCTGAAGGTCAGTTCACGACAGGCCGGGCAGTCGGCCGTGCCTTCGGCCGCGCGCACGGCGGCGTTGACGGCTTTGCCCATGACGTGGGCGGCCAGCGTGCCCACGGCGTCAAGATTGGCGCGGAGGCTTCCGGTGGACAGGGCGTAGATGCTGTCGCCGTCGGCGGAGGTGTGCACGGGACGTATGGTTCTGGCGAGGCCGTTATGCGCCATGGCGGCGATTTTTTTCAACTGGCTTTTGCTGAAGGCGGCGTTGGTGACGACGGCGCCTATGGTGGTGTTGCCGGTGAAAAGATTGTCCGCCCTTTCGGCACAGGTGCGGAACAGGGCCTGCTCACTGTCCGCAAAGCCGGTTCTGTCCGGGGTGAGCATACCGGCAATACGCTTTCCGCTGTCGAGGTCGAAAACATCGCCCAGCGCGTTCACCGCCGCAACGGCCCCCACCATGATGTTGCCGATACGCACGGCATGACAGCCGAGGCCGGACTTCATCATGGTCTTCACACCGCCGAGTTTGCCCACCGTGCACCCGGTACCTGCGCCGACGTTGCCGCAGGCGGAACGGTTATGTTCTGCGTCCAGACAGGCCGCATAGCCCATTTCCGCCTTGGGGCGCGCCTGTGCATCGCCGATTTCAAGGTCGTACAGGCAGGAGGCGCAGACCAGAGGAACGCGGGCAAAGCCGGTATCGAAACCGCGCCCCCGTTCTTCCAGATAACGCATGACGCCGTCCGCACAGCCGAGGCCGAAGGCGCTTCCGCCGGAGAGAACAAGCGCGTGTATGCGTTCGCAGGACGCCACAGGGGAGAGGAGCTCCGTTTCCCGGGAAGCCGGACCGCCGCCTCTGACATCCACCGCGGCCGCCATGTCCGTATCGGCAAGAAGAACGGTGCAGCCGGTTACGCCCGCGTAGTCCTGAGCATGGCCCGTACGCAGCCCGGGAACGGCGTTGAAGGAAATTTCGGTAAGAACATCACTCATGGTTGCTCCTTTGCCCGGAAGCGGGCAATCAGACATGTGTTGTACAGGAAAAAGAAACAGCCGTGCCTTCGACCGTCCTGCTTGGAAAAGAGGCGTATCATGAAAGCCGGGACAGCTTCATGGCAAACGCCGTCGGGAGCCTTTCGGAGTTACGCAACACTTTTTACCGCTACGACGCGCTTGCGGTATGCTCCGGACATTCTGTGCGAGGCCGCGCTGAGACGTCCGCCCAGGAACGGAAAGAAGCATGCTTTTTCCGTTCTCTCCATGAAGGGGAAAGACCGTCTCCGACCGTGCGCCCCCTGCGTCGGAACGTCTCCTCAGCGCCTGCCCCAGTGCGCGGCCATAATCTGCGCCATGCGCTCATGCCCCTGTCGGTTGAGATGGATGCCGTCGTAGGAGAGAAACTCCGGACCGATGTGCGGGCGGAAGTCGACGGCGGCGACGCCGTCCTTTTCGCATTGCCGGAGAAGGGCCTCGGCAAATTCCGCATAAGAGGCGCGCACGATGTCCATATCCACGGGGCCTTCGCACCAGCCT
Organism: uncultured Desulfovibrionaceae bacterium; assembly: GCA_949297645.1. Lineage (GTDB taxonomy): Bacteria > Desulfobacterota > Desulfovibrionia > Desulfovibrionales > Desulfovibrionaceae > Mailhella. The sequence goes on along the minus strand of CASFUJ010000020.1, from coordinate 3,026 downwards.
TCCGAAACGTCGGCGGAAATCTGCATGGGAATACCTACGGTGGGAGGTATGCCCCGGCTCCGCGCCTTTTCGCATATCCCGCGGATGTCCGAGAGCGGTACGGAGACGGGCATGCCCATGAAAAGGTTGTTCAGACCGCCCATGACGAAGAGCGCGTCTCCGGCAAGCTCCTGTTCCGCCATCTCTCCCGTGGTCGCGCCGTTGACGCCTCTGTTGATGAAGCTGTGCCCTGTAAGCGCCGAGGCGAGGGCGCACCACGTTTCCGCCCGGCGGACGCCGTAGCCGTAGGTGAGGCTGTCTCCTATGCAGAGAATGTCCATATGTTTCTCCGTAAGGCGCGCAGGATGCGCCTGCACGCAGTGCGTCAGATGAAAAGAGTCTGGGCTTGCTCCGGGCAGGAGGGACTCATGCCCGGACCTGCCCGCGGCATAACTCTCGGTCGGCCGGAGGCGAACAGGTCGGGGATTGGCGGAATCCGTCAGGAGGCGTCGGCTTCTTTCGTCTGCACGCCGAGGCCGGTGGGCCGCCTGTTCAGACTGCTTCAGTGCACGATATCCATGAGAGTGTCGTAGCTGTCCACCACATCGTAGGTGACGCGGTTGTCTTTGAGTTTTTCCGTAAGCATGGCAAAGAACTTCCGGGCACATGCTATTTTCGTTGCCTCCGCACCGCGCAACTCCATGGAAGACATACTGCCCTTGGTTTCCGCGACGAAGTAGATGTGCTTTACGCTTCCCTCACGGAAGGCAATGGCCCAGTCGGGATTATAGGGACCTACCGGCGTAGGAATGAAAAAGCCGCCGGGAAGTTTGGCATAGACCACAACGTCCCCGTCCGTATCCAGCACTCCGGCAAAGCGTCTTTCCACATCCGACTGCGTGCTTACATAGTCGTAGATATGCTTCTGAAGCTTCTGCCCGACCTCGCCTTCCAGCCTTGCCTGCGCTTCCGTGAAAATGGCGGTATCGTAAGTGTCTGCAAGGCAGTCGTAACTGAGCTTCTCAATGATGCAGGCGGCCTTCTGCTCATTGATGAGCCGCCCGGATTCCGAAATGAATTCCTCCGGATTCTGCCGGAACAGGTCGAAGGTGCTCGGATGAATTCCGGCAAGAATGGAGGCCAGCGTTCTGCGGGTCAGTTTCGTCAGTTCCGCCAGCTTGCCGAGAATATCGTACCGGACAAGGGAATGGACGGACCTTCTGCTCACTTCCGTTACCGTGCTTTTCACGGTGAAGCCGGTGCCGCTTTCCAGTGCTTCCGTCGTCATGTTTTCGTTCTGCATGCCGGAAGTGACGACATATTTCAGCGGGGTGACGCGCAGTTCGGCGTTGAGCGCGGGAATGCAGTTCCGGATAAGCTCCGCACTGTCGAATTCCACACGATAGACGGCCTTGTGGTTGATGCGCCGCCACAGCTCCTGAAATTCCTTTTTTTTGAAATTGTCGTTCAGATGATTGGTTCTGCATCTGCTTTCATCGCTGACCGGAATACCCCTGGCGCAGAAGTAGAGCGAATCGACAAGGGAAAGGATGCTCTCCCTGTACGGCTCCAGCTCGGGGCGCATGGGGCGGAGCGCGCCCTTCGCCTTGTCCGCGTGATAGGTTTCGGAAATTTCATGACTGACTTCGTCGATGTAGTCGCCTTTCAGCAGCCATGCCTGAATCATGTTCGCCATGGCGTCATCGACCTTCAGACCGGAGCCGTCCGCGCCCGTGAGAACCTTGCCCGTGAAGAAGGCGACATCGGCCTTGCGGGGACGGTCGGAAATGGTTTCGCGTATTTCCTTTTGCAGGTTGGAGACGAAGTCCGCATAGCTTTCGTTGGCAATGACCGTAAGAACATTGAGGTGATGGGTGGTGACGGGGTCGTCCATTCTCTCGCCCTGCTGATTGACGCACAGGCGCAGCCCGCGACCGACTTCCTGACGGCGGGAAATGGTGTTGTCGCTGTGCTTCAGCATGCACATGACGAAGACGTTGGGATTGTCCCAGCCTTCGCGCAGGGCGGAATGGGAGAAGATGAAGCGCGTCGGCTCCTCCAGCGACAGCAGACGCTCCTTGTCCTTCAGAATGAGGTCGTAGGCGTCCACGTCGTCGGAAAGCCCCTTGTCTTCCCCGCGTTTAATGACGGAAGGGTCCACAAGACGGTTTTTCTTTTTGTCGATGGAAAAATAACCGTTGTGCGTGCGCGCGGCCGAAATGCTCTCCAGATATTCCCGGTAGCTTTCGTTCTGCACGGGCAGGGTGTAGCGGAGCAGTTCGTTGACCTGAAGATTGTACTCCTCCTCGAACATGCGCGCGTATTCGCCCTTGTCGTCCGGCTGGTCGTAATCGCGGTACTTTGCCACTTCGTCGATGAAAAAGAGCGAGAGCACCTTGATACCGAGAGGATAGAGGCGCATTTCCTTTTCCAGATGGGCGCGCACGGCTTCCCTAATCTGAAGACGGCGGAGCATGCCTTCGTTTACGTTGCCGGAGGCTTCGCCGGTATGCAGGGTGACGCCGTTGGTGAATTCCACACTCCAGTTTCCGGCGTCTATCTGCGAGACGACATAGCCGCGGTACTCGTCAAGTTCGCCCGAGGTGTCGAAGAGGTTTTCGCCGTTTTTTATCTTTCTGGTGACTCTTTTGATGGAGCCGCCTTTCTGCCGGACTTCCATTTCCATGCGGGCGACCGGCGCCTGCGAGGACACTTCCAGGTCTTCCAGATACAGGTAGGCGTTGGTGCCGGAAAGCCCTTTGACGGATATGCCGTGCACGCCGATTTTCTTCACCAGCTTCTGGTTGTAGGCGTCCAGCGCGTCCAGCCTGTGCACCTTGTTGTGCTCCACCCTATGCGTGGCGGAATAGCGGAGCATCATGAGGGGCTTGAATTTTTTCAGGGCGTCCAGCGTCTTCTTGCCTTCCATTTTCTGGGGTTCGTCCAGAATCAGGATGGGGCGGTTGGCGCTTATGACGTCGATGGGGCGGCGGGAGCCGAATTCATCCAGCTCTTCGTATATGCGCAGGTTGTCCTTGCCGGTGGCG
>CASFUJ010000019.1 GCA_949297645.1 uncultured Desulfovibrionaceae bacterium | reverse complement strand
CCTTTCCGCCGGAGACGACCATGAGTAGCCGCAGTCCCCGTACCTGCCATCCCTTCCACATCGTTCCGTGGGACGACGATTTCATGCTGCGCATGCACGAACTGATCGGCAACGTCACAAACCATCATCCGGGCAGGGCCGTGGTGGTGTTCCCGCTCAACCGTCCGAAGCGCTATCTGCTCGACATCTACCGCAAGGACGCACACGGGGCGCTTCTGCTTCCGCGCATCATCAACGCGGGCGAACTCGTCCGGACCTGTCTTGAGAGCTGGAGCCGCGCCGTGCCGCGCATGGCGGGCACGCTGGACCAGGTGGCCGTGCTCAAGGAAAGCCTGATGCAGGTAAGCGCGAAGGAAAAGCCCGGCAGTCCACTGGCGCTGCTCGCGAAGAGTCTGGAAGAAGGCGACGGCATGGAGCGCTTCTTTCCCTGGGGCGTACGTCTGGCCGCGCTTCTGGACGAGTGTGCCGGACACATGGTGGAGGCGGAGGACCTGCTCCATGTGGACGACATGGTGGCGCCCTATGCCGTGGCCCTTCTCGGAAGCCTGAGCCGCATACAGGAACGCTACCGCACGCTTCTGCGCGGCCGCGGCCTGAGCACGCCGGGCATGGAGGCCCAGCACGCGGCCCAGCTTGCCGGAGCATTGCCGGACATGCCCCTCAAGCTTCAGGGCAAGAGCGTCATTCTCGCCGGCTTCGTGCGACTCACCCGCTCACAGGAGACGCTTTTCCGCTACCTGTGGGAGCACGGAGCGCATATCTGCCTGCATACGGATCCGGAGGTTCTTTCCGGCAAAGGACACTGGAGCTGCGAAGAACACAGGCAGTGGCTGAGTCGCTGGAAGGCGAAGGGAGAACTATTCGGAGAGACGAAAGGCAACGAACCCGTCATCCGCTTTCATGCGGGTTACGACGTGCACTCGCAGCTGCTGGAGCTTCGCCGGGAGCTGGAAGCGCATCCCCATCCTGAAGAAAGCCGCGCCGTGGTCATCACTCACGACTCCCTGCTCATGCCCACGCTGCACCACATTCCGGAAAAGAGCATCAACATTTCCCTCGGCTATCCGCTGAAGCGCTCTCTGCTCGCCCAGCTTGTGGAAAGGATGCTGGAGGCACGGCAGGGCATGGACGCCTCGGGCCGCGTCCACTGGAAAAGTCTCATGGCGCTCATCCGCCACCCCTATGTACGCATGCTGGGCGTCCCCGCCGCCGATGGAGAAGGAGCCCCCGTCCCTCTGCGGCCCTTTCTCTCCCGCATGGAGGAGCGCCTGCGCACGGGCAGTCGCATGGTGGAGGCGAAAGCCTGCGCTTCCGACCTTGTGGACGACATTCTGGGCGAACTGGAAGGCGCCCCTCCGGCCGAAGGTCTTGTGGAGGAGACCGGTCAGCTTCTGGAAAAAGTCATGGACGTGCTTGCGGACTCATGGCGCGGCGTGGACACGCTGAGCGACATTGCCGCGCGTCTCCGCGAGCTGTGCCGCCTGCTTCTGGACTACGGCGCGCACATCTGGCCGCGCTTTCCGCTGGATGCAGAGTGCCTCGCAAGGCTCATGCAGAGCGTCATTCCCGCCCTTGCCGACAACGCCATGGCCACAGAGCGCCTGTCCATGGCCTCGCTTTTCGCCATCGTGCGGCAGAGCATGACCGAGCAGCGCGTGCCCTTCGAGGCCGACCCCCTCACGGGACTTCAGATTCTGGGTACGCTGGAAACGCGTCTGTTGCATTTCGACAGGGTGTATATGCTGGACGTCACCGAAGACGCTCTGCCCGGCGCCCCGGCCCGCGACCCGCTTCTGCCCGACAATCTGCGTCCCCTGCTGGGCCTGCCCGACAACAACCGGCGCGACATGCTGGCCGCTCATACCTTTCACCGGCTCATTGCCGGAGCCAAGGAAGTGTTCCTCTACTGGCAGGAAGGCGTGCAGACGGGTGTACTGGACGGCAAGAAAAGCCGTTCACGTCTTGTGGAGGAAGCAGTCTGGCGGGTGGAAAAACGCCGCGGAGAACTCCTGCGCCCGGGCAGGGAACCGCTTTTCGCCTCCGCCTTTCCCATGACGGAGCCGCCCGTCGTGCAGGACTCGCCCATTTCCCGCACGGACGCCGTCAACGAAAGCGTCAGGGCGCTGCTCGGCAGAAAAATCTCGCCCACGATGCTCGATACCTATCTCTCCTGTCCTGCGCGCTTCTTCCGCCAGTACGTCTGCACGCTGAGGGAAGTGGACGAGGTGATGGAAGGCGACGACTATCTCGGGGTGGGTACCATGCTGCACGCAGTGCTGCAGCGGGCCTTTCAGCCTTTCCTCGGCAAAGCCGTCGGTCCGGGATCCATACGGCCGGAAGAGCTGGAGCGCCTGTTCTTCGAGGAACTGCGCGCGGGCAGTCTGCCCGAAAACCTGCCCGCTCAGAGCCGCTTCATGCTGGAAGTCGCCGGTCCTTCCCGGCTGCGGGATTTTGCCGCCGCCCAGCCGGAGGTTCTCGAACTGCTGGAACTTGAGCATACCGTTTCCGCCGTGCTGGAAAGATGCGGCATGCGCTTCATGCTGGAAGGAAAAATCGACAGGCTGGACAGAAGAAGTCAGGGACTCGTCATCCTCGACTACAAGAGCGGCAGCACGAATCGCCAGCCGTCCCTGTCCTTCTGGAACGACGAACCGCTCTGGTCCGCCATGGAAGACTGGACGCCCGGACGGGCGGACCCCCTGCCGGAACTCGCGGGCGCGCTGCCCAGCATACAGCTTCCCTGTTACCTGTACATGTGCGGACACGACGCGCAGAAAGCTTCCCTGTGCGCGTCCTTCCCTCTGGCCAACGCCGCCCTTGTCCAGCTTGCCGACAGAGGCGAGGAGCTTCCCCTGCTGGGGCCGGATGCGGACGACGCCCTGCGCGGACGCGTCATCGACGAACGTATTCCCGCCCTCCTGGGCTTCGTGCTGCGCCACATGGCCACAGCGACGGAATTCGCTCCGCACCGCACCGAGCGCTGCCGGAGGTGTCCTTACCGGAGCTGCTGCTGACGAACCGCGGAACAGACTGCGGTGAAGGACGCCCCGCAGACCGGCCGGACACGGAAAAGTTCTTCACCCTGCCCGAGCCCGGACGGCATGCAAAGCAACCTTGAGAATCTTCGCGGGTGCTGGAGAAGTCTCTTTCTCCTCCGGGTGGGGGAGCAAAGCCTCATCAGCGTCATGCTCTTGCCTGCGGGGCCTTTTCCCATCCTTTTCACGCCGCGCCCGAGTCCTCCCGAAACGACAGACCGGCGGGACATGCGTTGCACATCACGGCCATGGCTTCATGCTTCGAGGGAACGCCGCGCGCAACCGGATGTTGCCGTCAGACAGGGTACGCCGCAGACGCTGCAAGGCTCTTCCCGCATGAGGCGCTGCTCATGCAGGAAAAAGACAAAACGCGGCGTACGGCAGGCACGCCTCATGAAAGGAGCATGACAACCGCTTCTGCCGGGCGCTCGCCTCGCACGTCAGGTCCCGCTTTTCCGGGACAAAACGATATCAGGCGTCCTCGTCGAGCATGTCCGCCAGAATGTCGCAGGTGCGTTTCGTCATCTCGCCGCAGACGGAGGTGAAAAGGCCTTTTTCCGCAGCCTCGCGCATGACGCCGGGCTGCGTGATGTCCATGCCCAGAATGTCCCGGCAGGAACGACAGGGCTGCACCATGGCAAAACGCCTCTCGAATTCCGAGACCTTCTGCACCAGAAGGGGCTTTGCACGCTTTGCCTCCTCCATGTTTTCCGCACTGCCGTAGCGGAGACCGAGGACGATGTGCGCGCCGCTGATGCAGCCGCATGTGTCCGCGTGCCCCATGCCCGTGCCGAAGGCCGCCCCCATGCCTATGGCCTGCGCGTCGCTGATGCCGAGACGGGAAGCGCAGTGCAGGCAGACCTGCTGCGCACAGTACCCAAGACGTGTCACCATGATGTTTCTCCCTGATAGTTCATAATAATGTGTTCATGTCCGACATGAGCGAAAGCCCTCATGGCAGCGATGCTCCTCTACTTCCCCGCTTCCGCCCCGTCCACCGTAAAACCGCAACGGTGCAGAAGCGCCACGGCCTCCCGCAGTGTGAAGCCGCGCCAGTCTCCGGCCGCATCCTCCCCGTCTCTGGGCACCGCACCCGTTTCCACCACGACCACGTTGGCCCCCCACGCCATGGCCTGCGGTACCGGAGGATGCACGCAGACAAAGGGAGTGCGCCTTCCTCCGCACAAACGGACAACCGCGGCAATGCGCGCCACACGCTCTTCCGGCACCTCCTCACGCCCCTCAAAGGGCGTACCCGGTACATTGCTGCGCGCCATGACGCCGCAAATCTCCGCCCCGGCGGACATCGCCTCCAGCATGGCGTCGGCAATCTCCCCGTCGCCGTGTTCCACGCCCACGGGCTCCACCAGACAGGCCAGCGTCATACCCTCTTCCCGTATGCGGTAAAGAGCCTCACGGCGCTCCCGCGGGTCAAAGGGCGTATCCGTTCCCTCCCTGAGACGAAGGGCATGATACATGACGCGAACGCCCGCCTTCCGAAGAAGACGGATATCCTCCCCGTTCTTCTGCCCGGTATTGGCCACAAGAAGGCAGCGCTCCGGAAGCACGGTACGGACCGCTCCGGCCAGCGCACAGAGCCTGTCCAGACCGTACCTCTCCGTGGTACGCAGCACCAGCCACGCCGCTCCCGCCTCGCCATAACGCTTTGCTGCGGCAACAATGTCTTCAACGCTTCGTTCATGCACACCGCGCACCACGCCCCAGGCCTCGCCGAAGGCGCAGAAGGCGCAGTTCATGGGACAGGGGGCGGTATCCACTCCCACAGCCGCCCACACGCCGCCCCTGTCGAGGGCGACCTCACGGGCGACCTCGCGGGAGAGCGCGCCGAGGTACGCCTCCTGCGCAGAATCGGGTGCAAACGAAAGCAGGCGCAGAATATCCTCCTTCCGGGGAAGCTCTCCGGCCATGGCCCGACGTCGCACCTGCTCCATGAAAAAACGGTCCTCTTCCGGACACGCTTCCGGACTGGCCTCTTCCCGCACGGAGTGAAGAAAATCAAGCACGCCTTCGATGTGGTCGCGGCTTCTTGTCAACGACGCCGTCCAGCGCTTCAGACAACGAAGCCCCAGTGCGGTCACCCGGTACTTTTTCCTCTGCGGGCCGGCGCTTCTGTCGGGCACGCTCTCCAGCACCCCGGTGCGCTCCATGTCGCGCAGCATGCGGTAACAGCCCGTCATATCCGGCGGTTGCGGGCCGAACAGTCCGGTCTCATCCAGCTTCTGCACAAGGGCATAGCCGTGCATGGACTCCTTCGTCAGCAACGCCAGAAGCACCGGCTGCACGAAACGGGGAAGATTGCCCCCCGAACAGGCGCAGGAATCAAGAATATCCAAGGCGTCCCTCCGGAAAAACAGATTGCAGGCCCGGTGAAAACGTCCCCGGGTATCTGCTATTGGACTTACTCCAATAGTAGATAAAAGAACATAGCTTGACAAGGGAGAGCAAAGAAAACGTTGTCAGTTTCCGCCGAGCAGCTTCTGCACGTCCCTGTCGTGACCGAGAATGAGCACCCTTTCCTCCGCCTGAAAGCAATGCGACGGACCGGGCATGGGCTGAAGAGCGTCTTGCTGCTTCACACCGAGCACGTTGACGCGGTAGCGCTGCCGTACGGCCAGTTCCATCACACTCCTGCCCACCCACGCTTCTGGAACGGCGATTTCGTAAATGGAATAGTCCGGCGAGAGCTTCACATAATCGAAAATGTGGTCGCTGCTGTAGCGCATGGCGGCCCAGTCGGCCATCTGTCTTTCGGGATACACCACGTCGTCCGCCCCGTTGCGAAGGAGAAACTTGGCGTGCACCTCCCGCGAGGCGCGGGAAAGCACAAAGCGCGCTCCACATTCTTTAAGCAGCGCCGTAGTTTCCAGAGAGCTCTGAAAGTCGTCGCCGATGGCCACCACGCACATGTCGAAATTGCTCACGCCCACGGAGCGGATGAAGGTCTCGCTTGTGGCATCCGCAATCTGCGCGCTGGTCACGAAGCCCAGCGCATCGTTGACCCGCTCCTCATCCTTGTCTATGGCGAGCACCTCATGGTTCAGTTCACGCAGTTTTTTCGCCATGCGGCGCCCGAAACGCCCCAATCCTATAAGCAGTACGGATTTCATGCCGGCACTCCTTTTCAGCCCACGGCCACGTCTTCAGAAGGATAACGGAAAGCATCCTGCCTCATGCCGGAAGACACGGCAAACAGTACCGTAAGACTGCCTACTCGGCCGAAATACATGAGCAGTATCAGTACGGCGCGGGATGCGTCGGAAAGGTGCGGCGTCGCCCCCAGCGAAAGTCCCACGGTGCCTATGGCCGAGGCGGACTCGAAAAAGGCCGTCATGGGCGGCAACCCGTCAAAGGCGCAGAGCAGCATGCCCCCGACCAGAAAAAGCAGCAGATAAAACATGAATATGCCTGAGGCCCGGCGAAGCGCCATGTCGGGCAGTCTGCGACCGAAGCCCCGCACATCCCGGCGATGCAGGAATATGGACATAAGACACAGCAGGAGCACGGCAAGTGTGGTCACCTTGAATCCGCCGCCCGTGGAGCCCGGCGCCGCTCCCACCAGCATAAGCAGGATGGTCACCAGCTGGCTGAGCGGACTCAGTGCCGCAAGGTCCACACTGTTGAAACCTGCGGTGCGCGGACTGACCGACTGAAACAACGCGGCCAATGCGGCCTGAGGCGCGCTCATGTGCCAGCTCTCCCGCAAGAACTCACAGAAAAAGAAAAACAGAAAACCGCTGAATGTCAGTACGGCACTGAGAAGCAGAATGAGCTTGCTCTGAAGACGGTAACGCCTCAACTGCCGGCCGTGGGAACGTATGTCGTCCAAAGTAAGAAAGCCTATGCCGCCCGCAGTGATGAGCAGCATGACGACGAAACACACCAGAGGGTCGGTCCCATACGCCGTCAGAGAAGAAAAAGGCGCGTTTTCTCCCATGAGGTCGAAACCGGCATTGCAGAACGCGGATACGGCGTGGAAGAGCGCCATCCATAGCCCTTGGGCAAGGCCCCTCTCCGGGCAGAAACGCAGAGCGAGCAGCGCGGCCCCCGCCAGTTCCACCGCGAGCACGGTACGGAAAATGAAGCTCGTCAGGCGCACGATGCCCGCAAGCTGCGGTGCGGAAATGGATTCCTGCATTACCCAGCGCATGCGGAAGCCGATTTTCTGTCCCGAAAGCACGGCAACGGCAACGGCCATGCTGATGACGCCGAGCCCGCCCATCTGAATGAGCAGCAGTATGACGGCCTGACCGAACGGAGACCAGTAACGCATGGTATCGTGCACCACAAGGCCGGTGACGGTGATGGCCGAAGTGGCAGTGAACAGGGCATCGCCCGGACCGGCCCCGACTCCGTCTCTCGCGGCCCAGGGAAGCATGAGCAGTCCCGTACCGCAAAGAATGAGGAGAACATAGCCGAGGATGATGATTTGTGAAGGGCTGAAACGCTCTTTGTTCCAAAATGACATGATAGGCTCCGGCGGTACCCTCAAAGCGTCCACAGACACGGAACAGGTACGGCCATGCTCCCAGTATCACGCCTGTGCGCCAAAGACAAGCAGAAGGACAGCCGGCGGCCGCGCCGTATTGCGGACATTGCGGAATTCGGTCATCGTCTGGCGGGCCGGATTCGCCCCGCATGCATCGCCGTCCGCTCCTGCACAGCCCTGCCGGGGGGCGAAAAAGCATCCCTCAAAAACGTTCGGAGACGCTATTTCTCCCCGCCTCGGCGACATGCGCTCCTCCTCGGCGCTGAACCGATATCTCGGACTCCGGGGAATTCCTTTGCCGCACGGAATGAGCGGCGTCTGCACATCGTCTTTTTCATCCTGCTGACGGCATATCCCTGTTCTTTTCCGCCGACCGCATACTGCTTCTGCAGAAGTACAGGAGCAACGTTCCCACGTCGTGCAAGCGCACCGGCTGAATCCGAAGGTTTCGGAAGCTCAGAGCCACGGAAGCGGATGCCGCGATACTCCGATATTCCCCGCTCCGGGAATCTTTCCGCCGAACGGAAAAGGAAATACGACAAGAAGGCCGGAAGACCGACTTCAAAGCGGGGCGAAGGAAAACGGCCATCAGTCCTGACGCGTTTCGGAAGGCTCGACGTAGGTGGTTTCGAGGTCGTCGAAAGCAGTGAACTCCGGCCTGTAGGCCAGCTCCACCGTGCCGGTGGGACCGTTTCTGTGCTTGCCGATGATAATTTCGGCAATACCGGTCTTGGGACGGTCGCCTTTCTTGTTGTAGGCGTCCTCTCGATGGATGAACATGATGAGGTCGGCGTCCTGCTCGATGGCGCCGGATTCGCGAAGGTCGGAAAGCACGGGACGCTTGTCCGTACGCTCCTCGACCTTACGATTGAGCTGGGAAAGCGCGATGACGGGAACCTTAAGTTCCTTGGCAAGGGCCTTCAGGTTGCGCGAAATATCGGAAATTTCCAGCTCGCGGGAATCGTTGCGCGCGGAGTGCATGAGCTGAAGATAGTCCACCATGACAAGGTCAAGTCCATGCTCGGCCTTGAGACGACGGCAGCGGGCTCGCAGCGCCAGCGGCGTGAGGCCCGCGGTATCGTCGATGAAGATTTTCGCGCGGGAAAGAGCGTCGGCGGAAGCGGACAGCTTCGCCCAGTCATCGTCTTCCAGAAAGCCGCGCCTCACACGGGAGAGCTCCACCCTGCCCCAGGCGCAGAGCATGCGGTCCATGAGCGATTCCTTGCTCATTTCCAGGGAAAAAATGGCCACCGTGGCTCCGCCGGAAAGCGCCGCGCGCATGGCCACGTTGAGGGCGAACGCCGTTTTGCCCATGGAGGGACGGGCGGCGAGAATGATGAGATCGGTGGGCTGAAGCCCCGCCGTCATCTTGTCGAGCTGCATGTAACCCGTGGGTACGCCCGTAGTCACGCTCTTGTTGTTGTAGCGGGCGAGAAGCTCGTCGAACACGGAACGCACCAGCTCGCTGCTGCTGGAAAAGGTCTTGCTGTTGGCACGTTCGGAAATGGAGAATATGGCCCGCTCGGATTCGTCGAGCAGTGTGGGCACGTCCTTGGAGGCGTCGTAGCAGTTGCTGATAATCTGCGCGGAGGTCTCAATGAGCGTGCGCTGCATGGCCTTGTCGCGCACGATCTTGGCCCAATGCACGGCATTGGCGCCGCTCACCACCGCGCGCGACAGGTCGCCCAGATACGCGGCGCCGCCTGCAGCTTCAAGCTGGGAATGGCTGACCAGCCAGTCGAACACCGTCACTTCGTCCACCGGGGTATTCTGCTCGAAGAGCGCCATGAAGGCCCCGAAAATGATGCGGTGCGCGGGAATATAGAAATCGGTGTCCCTGAGCTGGTCGATGATTTCCTGCAGAAGGTCGGGCCGGAGAAACACACCGCTCAGCACGGCCTGCTCGGCCTCTTCGCTGTGCGGAGGCACACGGCGCAGAAGGTCGTTGCGCGCGCGTTCGGAAGGTTCCGTCTCCTGCCGGGGAAAACGACGAGAGCCGCCGCTCTGCGAAGGAGCGGCGGCTTCGTTCATGACGGTATCCGGGCTGTCCATGACTCGTCAGGCTTCCGGAGAAGCTGAATCAGGCATTTTCAGCAGGAGCTTCCGCTTCGGCGGCGGGAGCTTCCACGGGGGCTTCTTCTTCAGCGATGTGCTTTTCTTCGGACACAATCTTCACGGTGAAGGAAGGAACCACGTCGGCATGCAGACGGGCGCGCACATGGTGTTCGCCCAGAGTGCGGATGGCGCCGTCGAGAAGCAGACGATGACGGTCCACTTCGATGCCCATGGCGGCGAGGGCGTCGCCGATCATGGCGGGGGTCACGGAGCCGTAGAGCTTGTCGTTTTCACCGACACGCATGCTGATGGTCACCACCACGCCTTCCAGCTTGGCAGCCACGTCGGAAGCGGCGGCGCGCAGGGCGTCCATGCGGGCCTGCAGCTTCTTGCGCTCGAGCTCGAACACGCGGATGTTGGCGGGAGTGGCAAGGCTGGCAAGCTGCTGAGGCAGCAGGTAGTTGCGGCCGTAGCCGGGCTTGACATTGACGATGTCGCCAAGGTGACCGAGCTTTTCCACGTCGGCACGAAGGATAACTTTCATTTTGCTCTCCTATGCCGTTAGATGTTGGTCTTCTTCTTCACTTCGCTGGAATGAGCGGAAGTGTAGAACAGCAGGGCCATCTGGCGGGCGCGCTTGATTTCGGTGGTCAGGGCGCGCTGATGCTTGGCGCAGGTGCCGGTGATGCGGCGGGCAACGATCTTACCGCGTTCGGTGATGAAATCGCGGAGGATGTCGGGACGCTTGTAGTCGAGAGCCAGTTCGGCGTCGGCGCAGAAACGGCAGAACTTGCGGCGAGGAGCAAACTTCTTACGGAAAGCCATTACGCGACCTCCTCGGTGGCTTCAACGGAATCAGCCAGCTTGACGGTCATGAACTTGAACACGCCGTCGGTGATGCGGATGATGCGTTCCAGTTCAGCCACGAGCTGAGAAGGAGCGGCGTATTCGAGGCGGACATAGAAGCCGCGCATCTGCTTACGGACAGGATAGGCCAGATCGCGCATACCCCACTGATCCACGAGAAGCATCTTGCCGCCTTCGCGGGCGACGACTTCATCCATGGTCTTCAGGATGGTTTCGCGCTCTTCCACAGACAGCTCCGGAGAAAGGAGCAGCAGGGTTTCCATTTTGCGCATGTAGGATATCTCCTTACGGTCAGAGGTCCGCCGCTCCCGACTTCCTGCCGGGAAAACCATACGGCGAACAAGGTGAACTGTCGTATTTACTAGGGAGAGAGCCGTCTGTCAAGCGCTCTTTTCGAGCACGAAAGCGCAGGTCCCTCCTTCAACCGGAAAAGACCTGCGCTTCATCACTGACACATCACACGCCGCGCGGAGAGGCGGACCTTCTTCGTACCGCCCTTCTCTCCTCTTTTTAAAGGGACTGCTTCTCAGGAAGCCTCGAAAGGAGAAGAAAGGGACGCTTCCTTGCAGCGGGCGGACGGCGACCGCCCCCTACGGGGTGAATATCTGGTTCGTGGTCACGGCGCCGATGACGGGAGCAAGCAGTCTGTCGGAGATGACGACGCCCCGCACCGGTACAGGCGTGACGGGCGTGGCTACGCCGTCGAGGGCAAAGGCCTGCTGAGAACGGGCGATGAACGCCTCAAGGTCCACAAGGCGCGGATTCATGCCTTCCAGAATTTCAGGGGCGGGCTCGCGGTACTCCACGATGAGCTTTTCCTTATCCGTCATGCTTGTCCACTCGTAGCGGGCCACGAGAGAGCTTCCTTCCCAGACGGATCTGCCGGCTGCGGCGAACAGCGGCGTCCACGGGTCCATGGAGGCAGGACGCATGTACACATGCACGGTGGCGTCGTTGGGGGATATGCCGTTACGCTCGTAGAACACCTTGAGGATCTGAAAATCCACGCCGATAGGGCGTACTTCCCATATCATTTCCGACGGGCAATCGGCCAGTACGGCGACAAGCTGCGCGTCTTCACTCTCCTGCATGGAGAACCACACATTGCTGGATACGGTGTTCATGATGCTGTTTTCAAAAGGGACGCGGCAAAGCGTATAGCCCGCAAGCACGGTTTCGAATCCTTCCGCAGGCACCACGCTCACCACCGGCGAAGCGGTGGAAACGAAAGCGCCGCTCGACGCGTCCATGCCGCGGTATATGGCGGAGCCGGCACAGCCACCGAGAAGAACGGAGGCGGCCAGCACGGCACAGGCCAGAACATGTCTCATAACGATACCTCATTGTTTTCCGCAGGTTATCAACATGCTCCCGTATAATGGGAATCTTCAGCATAAAACGTTCAGGGCTGATTGGCAACGGGCCGCGCCCTGCCGTCCGACGGCGGAAAAAGAACACACTTGCCCTCGGCCCCTGCCGATGGCACACTCCCTTCATGAACGTAACAGTTGCCATAAGCGGCGGGACCGACAGCCTGTTCGCCCTGCTCTATCTCAAAGAACAGGGCTACGGCGTAACCGCCCTGCACGCCCGTTTTCTGCCGGGTTCGGAAGACGACGCATCCCTTGCAGCCATGCATGAACTCTGCCGCCGTCTCGACATCCCGCTGCATATCGTCAACCTTTCCGAGGCGTTTCGCCGATATGTCATGGCCCCCTTCGCCGCGGCCCATGCCGCGGCGCGCACGCCCAATCCCTGCGCCCTGTGCAACCGCTCCATGAAATTCGGCCTGCTCTTCGAGCACGCCATGACTCTGGGCGACATTTTCGTCACCGGTCACTACGCCGCCGCGGCCGAACATCCCTCCTACGGCAGGGCGCTGCGCGCCGGACGTGACGGAGCCAAGGACCAGAGCTATTTTCTTGCTCTCGTGCCCATCGAAAGACTGCGCCGCTGTCTCTTTCCCCTTGCCGAATGGAAGAAGGCGGACATCCGCGCCTGGCTTGCCGACAGAAACATCACGCCGCCCGTTCCCGCCGAAAGTCAGGAAATCTGCTTCATTCCCGACGACAATCACTATGCCTGGCTGGAGGCCAGAAAGGCTGAGGGGCTGAAGCTCCCCGGCCCCGGTCCCGTGCTGCTGGCCGGGGAAAACAGGGTCATCGCCAAACACCGGGGACTCTGGCAGTACACCGAAGGACAGCGCCGCGGCCTCGGCATACCGTGGAAGGAGCCTCTCTACGCCCTGAAGAGGCTGCCGGAAACCAACACCCTCGTGGTCGGGCCGAAAAACATGCTGCCCGTAACCTCCTGCCTTGCAGGGGAGCTCAACCTCATGGTTTCTCCCGGGCTGTGGCCTGAAGAAACGCTCGTGCGCGTCCGCTATCATCAGGCGCCCGTACCGGCCCGCGTCACGCTTTCGGAAGGCCGCATGCGCATCGCCTTTCTCTCCTCCCAGCAGCCCCCCGCTCCGGGACAGATAGCCGCCGTGTACGACAAAGACGGATTCGTCCTTGCCGGAGGCGTCATCGAAGGAAGCGCATAGTTGCGGAAGAGAAAGGTATCCGTGACGCACATCACTTGATTCTGAAAGTCTGTGCGGCTATGATGCTTCCCTGCCGTCACGCCGGACTGAAAAAGGCGACGTGCTATTCCTTCAAGATGGCAGCGGAGCGAACCGTGCGCGCGCCGCTTTTCCCATACAACGCCCAGTGAGGACTTTACATGATTGGTATTTCCAAGCTCTACTGCGGACAGGTGGAACCGTCCGACGCTCTGCGTTACGGCCGCCATTCCGGCAAGCTGCCTTCCCACCTTCTCCAGTTCTCCGCCGACAAGAAGCCGGTGGTGGTCTGGAACATGACGCGCCGCTGCAACCTCAAATGCGTGCACTGCTACGCTCAGGCCGAAACCGACAAGGGCATCGACCCCATTTCCACCGAACAGGCCAAGGTCATGATTGACGACCTCGCCGCCTACGGCGCGCCGGTCATGCTCTTCTCCGGCGGCGAGCCCACCATCCGCAAGGACATGCCCGAACTTGCAAGCTACGCCACCTCGAAGGGCATGCGCGCCGTCATCTCCACCAACGGCACCCTCATCGACCGCGCCATGGCCAGACAGCTCAAGGAAGTCGGACTCTCCTACGTCGGCGTCTCCCTCGACGGCGGCGAAGAAGTGCACGACCATTTCCGCGGCGTGAAGGGCGCGTTCCGCCGCGCCCTCGAAGGCCTCGACTACTGCCGCGAGGAAGGCATCAAGGTGGGACTGCGTTTCACCATCAACAAGCGCAACGCCGTCGAAGTGCCCAAGATCTTCGACATCCTGCGCGAACGCGACATTCCCCGCGTCTGCTTCTATCACCTCGTGTACTCCGGCCGCGGCACCGAGCTCATCAACGAAGACCTGAACCATCAGGAAACCCGCGCCGTCGTGAACCTCATCATGGACAAGACCCGCGAATGTTTCGACGCGGGCACGCCCAAGGAAGTGCTCACCGTGGACAACCACGCCGACGGTCCCTATGTATGGATGCGTCTGCTCAAGGAAGACCCGAAGCGCGCCGAGGAAGTGTTCCAGCTTCTGCAGTTCAATGAAGGCAACAGCTCCGGTCGCGGCATCGGCTGCATTTCCTGGAACGGCGACGTGTCCGCCGACCAGTTCTGGCGTCACCATGTATTCGGCAACGTGCTTGAGCGTCCCTTCTCCGAAATCTGGGACGACCCGAACATCGAACTGCTGCACAAGCTCAAGGACAAGAAGCCCCACGTCAAAGGCCGCTGTGCCAAATGCCGCTTCCTCAACATCTGCGGCGGCAACTTCCGTTCCCGCGCCGAAGCCTACTACGGCGACGAGTGGGCGGAAGACCCGGCCTGCTACCTGACCGACGAGGAAATCGGCATCAAGTAACCGTGTCATCCGAGAGAAGGGGAGGCTCTGCGAGCCTCCCCTTTTTCATGCCTGGCCTCCCCCGTGCAAACGTGAGGCAGACTGCATCGGGTAACCTGAAAAAAAACGCCGCAGCCAAGCCGATGCGCAGAGGGAGTACGGCGTCCGCCTCCCAAAGGTTTCCCGCGTTCTCCCGGCAGGACTTCAACACAATACCGCCCCGAAGGTATCTCTCCCCTTCCTGCATTTTTTTACGAGACCTTCCATGATCATCTCCCTTCTTCTCGGCAAACAGATAGCGGCCATGCTTCTCATGGTGCTCATGGGTTATCTCATCGTTCGTCTTCGTCTGCTCAGGGCGGAAGACAGCAGGCCCATTTCCGCCGTGGTACTCTATATAGTCGGCCCGTGTATGATGCTCGATGCCTTTCAGGTGGAATTTTCCGGGGAAAAGCTGCACGGACTTTTTCTCTCCCTTGCAGCGGCCGCCCTCTCCCAGTCCCTGGCCATTGCGCTGAACGTTCTCATCCGCCGTCCCCTCAGACTCGACCCCGTGGAGCAGACCTCCGCCATCTACTCCAACGGCGGCAATCTCATCATTCCCATCGTCGTCTATGTGTTCGGGCAGGAGTGGGTACTCTACACCAGCGGCTTTCTCATCGGACAGACGATTCTTTTCTGGACGCACTGCTACACGCTGCTTCGCAAAAACGGGCAGTTTCATCTGAAAAACATCCTTCTCAACGTCAACATTCTCGCCATGCTCGCAGGCGCGCTGCTCTTTGTTTCCGGTCTGCATTTTCCGGAAGTGCCCCGCCTTGCCGTACACGCCGTGGGCGGCATGATAGGCCCTCTGTGCATGATAGTCACAGGCATGCTCATCGGCTCCATGAACCTGCGTCGTGTTCTGGCCTACAGAAAGCTGCCGCTCATTGTCGCACTGCGCCTTCTCGTGTTTCCCGCCGCCACACTGCTGCTCTTTCGCGCATGCGGTCTCTCGAGCTGGACGGAACACGGCGGAACCATTCTTCTCATCAGCTTTCTTGCCGCCGCAGCTCCCTGCGCCTCCACGGTGACGCAGATGGCACACCTCTACGGCCACAACGGCGAATACGCGAGCCTCATCAACGTGGTCTCCACCCTGCTTTGCGTCATCACCATGCCCCTCATGGTATTCCTCTTTCAGCTCTGAGAAGGACACGCAGAAAAAACACATGCGTGCCGACTCCCTGCAAGGTGCGGTCTCTGACGCCGCCTGCCGAACCCCTCAGCCCACAGCAGGCCTGCGCGTCCCGACATTGCCTGCCGCCGCTTCTGTGACCTCAGCCCTTTTCAAAGTACGGGGGCGGTGTTATCTTCCTTCTCGTTTTCATTGACCGTTGACGCGCCCTTCGGCGCAAAGGATATTGTCATGACCGAACTTTCCTTCCATCGCGGCCGCCGCCTGCGCCGTACCCCGGCCCTGCGCGATATGGTGCGCGAGACCTCCCTGTCCGCTTCCGATCTCATCATGCCTTATTTCGTGGCGGATACGCCCGACGAAAACTTCCGTCAGCCCATCGCCTCCATGCCCGGGCAGTACCAGCTTTCCCTCTCCGAACTGGAAAAGGAAATCGGCGAGGCTGTAAAAACGGGCCTCCGCTCCGTACTGCTCTTCGGCATTCCCGCCGCCAAGGACCCCATGGGCTCGGGCGCCTATGCCAGAGACGGCATCGTGCAGCGCGCCACGCGCATGATTAAGAAGAACTGGCCCGACCTTGTGGTAATCACCGACCTGTGCCTGTGCGAGTACACCTCCCACGGCCACTGCGGTATCATCGCCGACGGCGACAGAACCGGCCACGTACTCAACGACCCCACCCTCGACCTTCTGGCGAAGACCGCCGTTTCCCAGGCTGAGGCCGGGGCGGACGTCATCGCCCCTTCCGACATGATGGACGGACGCGTTCTCGCCATCCGTACCGCGCTGGACAAGGCAGGTTTCGAGGAAGTCCCCGTCATGTCCTATGCCGTGAAATACGCCTCCGCCTACTACGGGCCCTTCCGCGACGCCGCGGAATCCGCTCCCCATTTCGGCGACCGCCGCACCTATCAGATGGACCCGGGCAACGTGCAGGAAGCCCTGCGTGAAATGCAGGCCGACATCGACGAAGGCGCGGACATGTTCATCGTCAAGCCCGCAGGCCCCTATCAGGACGTCATCCGCCTCATGCACGACAGCTTCGACGTGCCGCTGGTCGCCTATCAGGTGAGCGGCGAGTATTCCCTCATCTGCGCGGCGGCGGACAACGGCTGGATTGACCGAAAAGCCGTCATCATGGAATCGCTCCTCGGCATCAAACGCTCCGGCTCCAAGATGATCATCACCTATTTCGCTGCGGAGGCCCTCCGCGAAGGCTGGATTCGCTGATGAGCGGCCACGATACCGCCATGTCCTCCCTCGGCGCCTGCCATCCCGGCGGCCATCCCATGGGACGCACGCCGGACGGTCATCCCGGAGGCCACCCCGCCACGGCAAAGCCGCGCTTTCTGCCCGACGGCTCTCCCAAGTGCCGCCTCATCGCCTGGGAAGTGACGCGCTCCTGCAACCTCGCGTGCAAGCACTGCCGTGCCGAAGCCCATCCCGAGCCCTACCCGGGAGAGCTCTCCACCACCGAGGCGAAGGCGCTTATCGACACCTTCCCCGAAGTGGGCGAACCCATCATCATCTTCACCGGCGGCGACCCCATGATGCGCGCCGACGTGTACGAGCTTGCCGCCTACGCCAGAGACAGGGGACTGCGCTGCGTCATGTCGCCCAACGGCACCCTCATCACGCAGGAGACTGCCCGCAGGATAAAAGAGGCCGGTTTCCAGCGCTGCTCCATCTCCATCGACGGAGCGGACGCGGAAAGCCACGACGCCTTCCGCGGCGTGCCCGGCGCGTTCGACGCCTCCATGCGCGGCATCGAATACCTGAAGGCAGAAGGCGTGGAATTCCAAATCAACACCACCGTGACCAAGAGCAACCTCCACTCCTTCAAGGATATCTTCCACCTGTGCGAACGCATAGGCGCCGTGGCCTGGCACATCTTCCTGCTGGTGCCCATGGGCCGCGCCGCGGAAATACAGGAAGAAGTCATCACCGCCGAGGAATACGAGGAAGTGCTGCACTGGTTCTACGACTTCCGCAAGACGACCTCCATGCACCTCAAGGCCACCTGCGCGCCGCATTACTACCGCATCATGCGTCAGCGCGCCCATGAGGAAGGCGTGAACGTCACCATGGAGAACTTCGGCATGGACGCCATGACCCGCGGCTGCCTCGGCGGCACGGGCTTCTGCTTCATCAGTCATACCGGTCAGCTCCAGCCCTGCGGCTACCTGACGCTCGACTGCGGCAACGTGCGCGACACACCCTTCCCCGAACTGTGGAAGAAAACACCCTGGTTCCTCAAGTTCCGCGACCAGAACGCCTACACGGGCAAGTGCGGCGTGTGCGAATATCACAAGGTGTGCGGCGGCTGCCGGGCCCGCGCCTACAGCATGACCGGCGACCCCATGGCGCAGGAGCCTCTGTGCCTGTACAAGCCGAAGACCGCAAAGTAACCGTCCTTTGCCCCGATGACATGACTCCCGCCCGCCCGTACGGGGCGGACGGGAGCTTCCTTAGAACATTTTTAGTTTGAAATGCTTCGCCTTTCAAACCATACGGCCTGTCGTTTCGCGGAAAAAGCGCGGTTTTTCCGCTTACTTTTGGCCGGGCGGCGCAGAGCCGCCCCGCGTTTTACTTTTTCAAAGGCAAGACGCTCCAAATAAAGACGTTCCCGTTCCTCAAGGAGCTCCACATGGCGCAGACTGAAACCATGGACATCATCGACAGAAAACTGCTGGACATCATCCAGACGGCCTTCCCCCTGGTGCCCCGCCCCTACGAGGCGCTGGGCAACGCCCTCGGTATTTCCGAAGAGGAAGCCCTTTCCCGCGTGAAGGCCATGAAGGAGAAAAAACTCATCCGCCGCCTCGGAGCCAACTTCCAGTCCGCAAAGCTGGGCTTCCGCTCCACGCTCTGCGGCGCCCATGTGCCGGAAGAAAAACTCGACGCCTTCATTGCCGATGTAAACGCCCTGCCCGGCGTGACCCACAACTATCTGCGCAACCATGAATTCAACGTCTGGTTCACGCTCATCGGCCCTTCGTGGGAAGACGTCTGCGCCACCATCAAAGGCATAGAGGAACGTACCGGCGTGCCCGTCATGAACCTGCCCGCCGAAAAGCTGTTCAAAATCCGCGTGGATTTTCAGATGGAAGAATAACTGTCGCGAGCCGTCCCCCCCCTCGTCCTACTGCTCAACAGTGCAATACAAGCGCATCACGAACAATCCCTGGCCGCATGCGGGGCAACGTCCACCTATCACTGTGCCGTATTGCAAAGGCCTCTCATGCGGCATCCGGACTCGCATCTACCTGGTTTTTACAGGATGGTTGAGGTAAGACAAAAAACCAGCCTACCCGTTTTGCGAGCGTGCAAACAGCCAAGCC
>CASFUJ010000018.1 GCA_949297645.1 uncultured Desulfovibrionaceae bacterium | reverse complement strand
GTCACCGCCGCATTGGATGAGGCAGCCTTCACCATCTGCGCGGCGGTATAGCGCATGATGGAGGAAACGCCCTGAAAATCCGCCAGCTTCTCCCGGGCGGCGTCTGGTATGTCCAGTACGGCCTCATGCTCCGGCCTGCCTTCTGCGCCGGTAATATCCTGCACCATGGAAAAATTGACGGCCTCCCCGTTCACGGTCATGACGTTGGGCCAGGTCTGTATCCACGCCTCACGGTTGTTCAAACGGATGTGCCGCCAGCGCAGCGTGATGTCGTTCTCGGAGTCGGGCTCGATATGGGAGAGTATTTCCGCATGCCTGCGCGCCTCTTCCGGCGGCATGAACTGATACATGGGGGACCCCACGATACGGTCAGGGGAAACGGTGTTCTGAAAATAGCTTTTCACAAGGCCGGGACTGAGATGATAGTAGCGCCTGTCGTCGATGATGCCCAGCCAGGCATCGGGGTGTCTGTCCAGAGCTCGCAGAAAGGGGTAGAAGGGAATACCCGGCGACACGGAAAAGTCATACCGGTCAAGAAAAGCCCACGCCGCATAGCTCAGTACGGCTCCGGTCACCACGTCCTCTTCCCAGCCGTAAAGCAGCACGCGCCTGCTGTCGGTCGAGCGCAGGTCCAGTACGGTAACGGCATTGCCGTTGCGTATGAGAGATGTTTTCCCGAACACCCGCATCACGGCATCCCAGTCGCCTTCTTTTGCAGGCTGCACGAAGGAATGCATGAGCTCCCCGCCGAACAGGGTCTCCAGAACACCGGAAGTTTCCCCGGCTCGTTCCAGGAGCTTCTCGGCCGGAGTGCTCAGAAAAAGTGTCCTGCCCTGTTCGTCCATGATGCAGGAAACAAGAAACAGAAGGGCAAATCGCCTCTGCAGCAGCCTCCCCACCCGGGGTTCCTGAAAAACATAGCTCCGTACAGCCGGTCCGGGCATGTGCAAGCCTCCAATGTTTCATTTAAGAAACGTTATGTTGTTATACTGTACATACTCGACCTGCTTCTTTCAAGGCACTTTCCGGGCAGGCAAGAAGAGATGTTTCACACCTGCAACATTTGCCCATTTCTATGATTTTAATAACTATTTGTTTTTACATAATATTTATCATGGCATATTCTTTGCATTCCGTTGAGTATGCATATTTTTTCTCAGGAGAGCATCATGTCAGACTATTCACGAGTTCTTGTTACCGGTCTGCTCCGTTACGACCCCGAACGCTGCTGGAACGGGTATACGCTTGTTCCTTCCCATCCCGGAGCCTCCACGGCAAAAGGAGCCGCCCTTTACGACATGAACGGCCGCCTGGTGCACCGCTGGGAAGGGCTGCTCGGCTGCTTCGACAACAAGCTGCTGCCCGGAGGGGACATCATAGGCACCACGGGATTCATGCCCGGCTACTGGCTGGATGCGCTGAACGTCGTACAGCAGGACTGGGACGGCAACACGCTGTGGTCCTTCAACAAAGGGGAGGAGATTGCCGACCTCGTCACCGGAGAAAAGGTGATGAGCGCCCGCCAGCATCACGACTTTCAGAGAGAAGGAAGTCCCGTCGGATACTACATTCCGGGCATGGCTCCCCTGTCGAAGGGACGCATGCTGGTCAACTCCACAAGAACCCGCATTCTGCCCGAATTCTCGCGCCTGCCGGTAGCCGACACGCTGCTCATGCATATCGATGAAGAAGGCAATTCTCTGTGGACATGGAGCCTGTTCGACCACTGGAACGAACTCGGCCTTGCGAGCATCGCCAAGGCGGTGCATTTCCACTGCGCACCGGAGTTCGGCAACGCAGGCTACGTCAAAACGACCTACTGCAACAACATCAACTGGCTCGGCCCGAACAAATGGTACGATGCCGGAGACGAACGGTTCCACCCGGACAACATCATAAGCGACATCCGCAACCTCAACGTGTCCTTCATCATCGACCACCGTACCGGAGACATCGTGTGGCGGCTGGGCCCGGACTTCGAAGCCGATGTCAGGCTGCAGCGCATCGGGCAGATTGTGGGCCAGCACCATGTACACATGATTCCGCGGGGTCTGCCGGGCGAAGGCAACATTCTTCTGTTCGACAACGGAGGTCAGGCCGGTCTGGGCGCTCCCTCGCCCTGCTCGCCGGACGGGTACTACAACGCGACAAGGGCCTACTCCAGAGTGCTCGAAATCAACCCCGTCACTCTTGAAGTGGTGTGGAGCTTCAACGACAAGGTGCGCAACCATCAGAACAATCCGGAAAGCACGAGCATCCGCAACCTGCTTTTCAGCCCCTACTGCTCGGGAGCCGACAGACTGCCCAACGGCAATACCCTCATCACCGAATATGTCTGGGGCCGCGTCATAGAAGTGACACCGGAAGGCGACATCGTATGGGAATTCGTCAACCCGGGCGGCAAGGCGTTCCGTGCTCACCGCTATCCCTACGACTGGTGCCCCCGGCTTGAACGGCCCGTGGAAACAGCCGTGCACCCCTCTCCCAACTACCGCATCCGCCTCGACCATGCCGGACGGCCCGTCCTGCTGGAGGAAGACTCCTTCTTCCGTGCCGATTAACCTTCTCCCGGGGCGGGAACTCCCCGCCCTCCCGGTAAAGGGAGCCTTGCCATGACATCCACCAACCTGAAAAACGCCCTCTTCGGTCTGGTCATGCTTGCCGCAGGCCTCTTCCTGCTGCATACGGCCATCGCCTCTCCCTGGGAAGGCCCGACAGAAGAAGACCCCATGTTCCTGGCCCGCATCCTGCTCGTGATATGGGTTCTGCTCGCCGCGCTCATCACCGTATCCGACCTGAGAAAAAAAGAGAGCATCCTTCCGCCAATCCGGTGGAGCACGCTTCTGCCCGTCATGCTTCTTCTGGCCTGCGCCGCAGTGCTCATGCCCGTCGTCGGCTTCATCCCCGTCTGTCTGGCATTCTTTCCCGCCTATGCCTTCGTCACGGGATACAGGAAGCTCCGTCTGCTGCTGCCGCTGAGCGCGGTCTTCACCGCCGTCACCTGGTATGTCTTTCAGTTCCTGCTGGAAATCCAGCTTCCTCCCATTCCCTTTCTGGAGTAAATCATGGACGCAATCTGGCAAGCAGCCGCTTCACTGACCGAGCCCATGTGCCTGCTGGCGCTCCTTGTCGGAACGCTCTGGGGCACCATCATGGGCGCCCTGCCGGGCATGGGACCCATTCTGGCCATATCCATCTGCCTTCCCTTCACCTACAGCCTCTCCTCCATAGCGGGCATAGCCCTCATCATAGGCTGCTACTGCGGTTCCGTTTATGGCGGCAGCATTTCCGCCATACTCATCAACACCCCGGGCACGCCTCAGGCCGCGGCCACGGTGCTTGACGGCTTCGCCCTCGCGCGAAAGGGGCAGGCCGACATCGCCCTCGGCTGGTCCAACGCGGCCTCCGTCATCGGCGGACTCGTCTCCTGCATCTTTCTCATCATCCTCGGCCCGCAGCTTGCACGCTTTGCCCTCAACTTCGGTCCCATCGAAACCTTCGCCATGATACTCATGGCCCTGACCTGCATCGTGGGCGTGTCCCGCGGCAGCATGCTCAAAGGGCTGCTCGCGGGCGTCATGGGGCTGTTCCTGGCCTGCGTGGGCAGCGACCCCCTGTTCGGCGAACTGCGCTTCGACTACGGCATCTTCGAGCTGAGCGCCGGCTTCGACATGGTGGCCATGGTCATAGGCCTGTTCGCTCTTTCGGAAGTCATGGACAGGGCGGGTCGCCCCGCCTCCGTGCAGGAACAGAGCCTTGCGACCTTCACCGGCATACGCTTCCCCTCCCTTGCCCAGATGTGGAAGAAAAAGCTGCTTCTCTTCAAGTCCAGCGTCATCGGCACCGGCATAGGCATACTGCCCGGCACCGGCGCCGCCGTCTCCTGCTTCATCAGCTACGCGGAAGCCAAGCGTTCCTCGCCCAACCGCGACAACATGGGCAACGGCGAAGTCGACGGCGTCATCGCCCCGGAAGCCGCGAACAACGCCGTCACCGGCGGAGCGCTCATCCCCACGCTGGCCCTGGGCCTTCCCGGCGACGCCATCACCGCCATCATGCTCGCGACGCTGGTCATACAGGGCGTGACTCCCGGCGTACGGCTCATGGCCGACAACCCGGAAACGGTTTACGGAACCTTCATCGCCCTCATCATCGCCAACTTCCTTCTCATTCCCTGCGGCGTCGCCGTCACCAAAGCCTTCGCCAGACTGCTGCGCATTCCCGAACCCCTGCTTTTCGCCAGCGTCGTCATTCTCTGCATCCTCGGCGCATGGGGCGGCCGCAGCAACGCCTTCGACCTCTATGTCGTGCTCGCCTCCGGCTTCCTCGGTCTTTCCCTGCGCTTCTGGAAAGCTCCCGTAGCCCCGCTGGTCATAGGTCTGGTTCTGGGCAATCAGCTGGAAATCAATCTCCGGCAGGGCATCATTCTCGCCCAGGGAGAACTGTGGAACTTCCTCACCTTCTCCCCCATCGCCGTCACGCTTTTCCTCATCACGGCCGCCATTCTGCTCTGGCCCCTTATCCGGCACCTCTACCGCCTGCGCAAGGCGACAACCATCAAGGGAGAACTCTCATGAAGAAACTGCTCGTCACCCTTGCTCTGCTCATGGCCCTGCCCGTTCCCTCTCAGGCCGCATGGCCGGAAAAAACCATGACCATCGTCGTGCCCTACGCGGCAGGCGGTATGGCCGACGCCTCGGGACGCCTTGTGGCGCGTGAACTCGAAAAGCGGCTCGGCGTCAACATCATCGTCAAAAACGTGGTGGGAGCCACCGGCACCATCGGCGCCGCAGAAGTGGCCCGCGCCAAAGGCGACGGTTATACGCTGGGCTGGTTCCCGCCCGGCCCCGTGGCGGGCATGCCCAACATGCGAAAGCTCCCCTACGGCAAAGACAGTCTCAAACCCGTAGGCATGATGTTTGATGAAGTGGCCTACTTCGCCACGGCCAAGGACGCCCCCTGGGCCACGCTCGACGACCTTATCCGCGACGTGAAGGCCAACCCCGGCAAGTACGTCATGGGCGCCCCGGGACGCGGCGGCGCCGTGCACCTCAGCATCTATTCCATGGTCAAGGCTCTCGGACTGGACTGCCGTTTCGTACCGGAGCGCTCCAACGCCGACATTCTGAAAGCCATAGCCGGTGGCACCACGCACTTCCACGCCGCTCCGGCCACGGAACTTCAGCGATTCGACCTCAAGGCCTTCTTCGTTGTGGACAACCAGCGCTCCAAGGCCTTCCCCGACATTCCCACCGCAAAGGAACTCGGCTACGACATTCCGCGCATCACCAACTGGATGGGGCTGTTCGCACCGGCTTCCACGCCTGACGACATTGTGGAAAAGCTTTCCGTCACGCTGGGCGAAATTGCTGCGGACAAGGACTTTCAGGCCAGCGCGGAACAGATGTCCTGTACGGTAGCCTATCTGCCGCATGATGCCTTCGCCGCCTTCTACAACCAGCAGTTCGACATCTACGCACGCCTGCTCAAGGAAATTCTGTAACGCCAGCTCCCCTGTAACCGCCCTTCCGGGCATACGAAAAGGCCGCGGACTCAAGTGCCCGCGGCCTTTTCCTCTTCTCCGCCGTCAGTGCTTCGCTCAAAACGTTTTCTTCCCGGGGAAACGCCTCCAAAAAGCGCATGGAAAACACTCGACGAAGTCACCTCCCCCAAAACTACCTGTCCGTCAGCCGATAATGTACGGGAACCAGCACCCTGATGCTGCCCCGCGAACCGACGTCAAGCCCCACGAGCTTTTCCCCCAGTCTTCTTGAAGCGGCATCCAGCACGGTGCGCCCCGAAGGTTCGGCCAGAGAGCAGGAAACCACGCGCCCGTCCGGTCCGACCTGCACCATGAGCGTACACGTTCCCTCCGCTCCGGAACGACGGCCCTGTCGCGGATAGCGCTTGTGCTTTTCCACGGCCTGAAGAATGACGGCAAGAACCTCGCTCTTCCGGTTTTCATACGCCTTTTCCCTACCGGCCGCACCGGGCATGGAAACCGCGGCGTTGCCGGAAACTTCCGTTGCCGCCGAAGAGGTTGCAGACGCCTGCGGCGACGGTTCCGCCTTCCGCACTGGCTTCTTCGCCGCAGGTTCAGGTTTCGGTCCGGGCTTTGTTTTCTGCTTCGGTTTCGGCTTTACCTCGGGTTTCGGCTTCGGTTCGGGTTTCACTTCCGGCACAGGCTCCGGTTTCGGCTCCGGTTTCAGCTCCGGCTCACTCGGGATTTCGAACGCCGACTCTTCCGCGAGAATCTTCTTCATTTCCGGCTGTTTTTTTTCCGGTACGAAGCGGAACTGCGTGTGCACAAGTTCCACTCTGCGCATCTGCAACGCGGGCAGACTGATGGTGCGCTCTGCCAGCAGAACCGAGCACAGCGCGACGGAAAGCGTCATGATGCCGAACATGCCGAGCGCAGCCGCATTTCTGCTGCGACGCTGCTCCGTCATGCCGTACAGCATGCGTATGGGGCATTGCAGCGCGCCGTCAGCTTCCACTCTGCTGGGTACTGATGACAAAACGACCTCCTTTCCTGACCTTGGCCATATCCACCACATCCACAAACGCCTCAAACGGGGCCTTCTTATCCACATACAGGTTGAGCAGCGCTTCAGGCCGTTCGGCCAATATGCCGTCCACCTCGGACTTTTCAATCTGCCGCCCCTCATAATGCAGGCTTCCGTCCGCCCTGATGGAAATGACCTGCTCGCGCTTTTCCGAAGAGGCTTCCGCCTCGCTGGAGGCAGGCAGCACGATATCCAGTACGGGACGGCTGAAGGTCGTCGTCATGATGAAGAAGATAAGGAGCATGAAAATGGTGTCGATAAGCGGAGTCAAATCAATGCTGGGCTCTTCCTCCAGGCCGAAATTAAACATCTTCGTCTCCATAGACTTTCCCGCCCTTTCTTCTCTGGCAGAATTCCAGCGCACGGTAGCTGTATTCCACCACTTCTATATGAAACCCCTTGAAGCGCAGCATGAGAAAATAATAGACCATGAGCGCGGGTATGGCCACGCACAGCCCCATGATGGTGGTAATGAGCGCTTCCCAGATACCGTTGGCCAGCATGGCCGTATCCGGCGCCGCATTCTCTCCTATGGTCCGGAACACCGTGACCATGCCGAGAATGGTACCGAGCAGGCCGAGAAGGGGAGAAAGCACGGAAATAAGCCTGAGATAGCATATCTCGCGTGTGAGCTGCTCGAAGTTACGATGGAAAAGATAGGCAATTTCCGCGCGGATATCTTCCGAGTGACCGGAATGAGTCTGCACGATATCGCGCACGATGCAGATAAGGGGATTGTCCCCCTGATAATCCATGCACTCGCCGGAGGCGTCTTCCCTTTCCAACTCAGGGAAGGTTCTGCGAAAATCACGCCAGACGAGAAAAAGAAACATATAACTTTTCAGCGCAAGGTACACACCCGCGCAGGCCACCAGCACGAGCACCACGCCCGCCGGCCCTATCGTCGCATATATTCCTGACCAGTTCCAGTTCATCCGTCTCTCTCCATGCTCCATGTCCCTCTGCATGCCGGGGGAAAACACGGCTCATGCGTCGCGCCCCGGTCCGGACGGACCGGGGAGTGTCAAACTACTTTATCTTTTCCAGCACCGTGCGGAAAAACTCCTGCGCACGGCGGCAGTCCTCTTCGTCGGGGTGCTTTGCCGCCTCTTCAATGCGCGCCACGCGCTCCGGCGTCATGGGATGCACGTTTCCGGCCATCTTCGCCATGACTTCCAGCACCTTCGGATCGATTTTCCCCTGACAGAGCCAGGAACCGTACACGGTGTTGCCCCTCTCGGGCTCAAGCGCCATGGCTTCGCCTTTGGCCATACATTCCTTGGCATGGTCGGAATCGGGCCAGGCGCCGAGCGTACCGAAAAAGGCCAGCTTCGCGTTTTTCAGTCTTTCCAGCCATGCGCGCGCCCTGCCGTCGGGCAGTCCTCTGTCCACCCAGTAGCCCAGCGCCACAAGGTCGTAATCCTCTACGGAAGAAGGCGCCTGCTCCACAGGCAGAAGGTCGCATTCCGGCAACACGGAGGCTACGGCCTCCGCCACCTTTTTCGTGTTGCCGGTAAGGGTGGAATACACAACAAGCGTTTTCATGAATCATCTCCTGCTGAAAAAATCTTCGACGTTGAAAACCCTGTTCCGTGCGGGCGAACCCGCCGCGGTCTCATACGGCTCCGCTCCAACCGGCCACTTCCCGCCTGAGTTTCAAAAAGGCTTCCCTGACCGAAGGAATGATGTTGTGGTTTTCACGCCCCGCGTAAATGGAAAAGACGACCGCGCCTTCTGCATTGAAAAACTGCACGGAATGACTTTCCATGCCCATGAATGGCATGGAAAGAAAGGCGATGGCCGAAACGGCGTCGGCCCGGATATGCCCGCCGAGGGCCTCTTCGCCCATGAGATTGTAATAGCCGTGACCGCTTCTGCCCGCCGGTATGCGACCTCTGATTTCAAGCACATGCCCTTCGTGCTCCACTATGAACGTGGCCTTTTCCCATGCGCCGATCTCCTCCCACACCCGGACGAAATGTGCGCCGGAAGTAAATATACACATGCCTTCAGGCAGGTGTTCAGCCACCTCCTTTTCCGTGACGTGAAATTCCCGGGCAAGGGAAGCGAGCATCCAAGGTTTCTTCTGTTCAAGAGCGGCGGCAAGAGCCGGAGCAAGGCCGCCTTTTTCTCCTTTTTGAGTACAGGTATCATTCATGGCATATCTCCTTCTTTTCCGCCTTCCCGCCCTCTACGCCGCTTCCGAGCGGCATGCGCAGGGCAGAGGAGCAGGAAAGCTTCATGAGTTCAAGGTCGTGAGTGATGACGAGCACGCAGGCCCCGCGCTCTGCAAGCAACGCAAGGGCACGGGCGATGCGCAGCATGTTGGCCCCGTCCAGTCCGCTGGTGGGTTCGTCGAGAATGAGCACGTCGGGATTTTTAGCAAAGGCGCAGGCAATGACGAGACGTTGCTTCTCCCCGCCGGAAAGAGACTGCGGATGCCTTTCGGCAAGAGTCTCGAGTCCGAAAAGCTCCAGAAGTTCTCGCACGGAAAAGACATGCGCCCCGCCTCCCTTTCCGTCCGTTCTCAGACGGCCGGCCAGTTCCAGACAGACTTCCAGTTCCTGCGTCACGGTCTTCATGTGAAGCTGATGGTCGGCGTTCTGAAGGACGATGCCCACACGACCGAGCAGTTCCTTTACGGCCACTTCTCTGCCGCGGATGAAGAAACGCCCTTCCTGCGCCCTGTTCAGGCCGGTGAGAAGACGCGCCAGCGTGGTCTTGCCCACGCCGTTGTCGCCGATGAGAGCCGTCACGCCGGGGCCCAGGGAAAAATTCGCCTTCTCGAACACATTCCTCTCACCTTTGTAGGCAAAGGTAAGCCCCTCCACGCGAAGGCCCGCCTCTTCTTCAACGCCGTCTTCCGGCAAAAATTCCGGCAGAGAACGGCGCACGTCCTCCACACGACAGTCCCGCAGCCCGCAGTTGTGACGCAGGCTCTCGTCTTCCAGCAGGGAAAACGCTCCCATGGCGCATATCTCGCCATGCTTCATGACAACGACGCGGTCGGCCACGCCCTCCAGCCAGTACAGCCGGTGATCCACCACAAGGATGGCCATGCCGCTTTCCCTGAGCACGCGCAGACGGCGGGCCAGGGCGGCGGTGGATTCCGGGTCGAGATTGGCCGTAGGCTCGTCAAGCACAAGAACGCGCGGCTCCTGTGAAAGAATGGAAGCAAGTCCCACCTTCTGCTTCTGCCCCTCGGAAAGTTCGTGTATGGAGTGATGCAGTACCGGCGAAAGCCCGAATGCGTCCGCGGCACGGCGCACCCTCTCCCGCGTCTTTTCCGCAGGCAGGCCGCGCCATTCGTGCACAAAAGCAAGTTCATCCTCCACGCCGAGGGCGAAGAACTGCTGCTCCGGATCCTGAAACAGCGTGCCCACAAGACGGGAAACGTCTCTGAGCGGCATGAGAGCGGTGTCCTTTCCGTCCACCAGCACGCGCCCCCTGAGCTCTCCCCGGAAGTAACCGGGACACAGGCCGTTGGTCAGTCGCATGAGCGTAGTCTTGCCGCAGCCGCTCTGACCGGAAACCAGCACAAGCTCTCCGGGACGCACGCGGAAACTGATGTCGCGCACGGCGGGCGTAGCAGAAAATGGGTAGGTATAACTGACGTCTTCAAAACGTATCATGATGTTCTCCGGTGCGTCTCCGTCTCAGCGCATACCGTGTGCTGGAACACTGCCCCAGTAAAAATGACAGTACAAAGCAAGCGCCGCCACGGCCGCGGCCAGAAGAACAAGAAGCGTGTCCCGTCGCGTCCAGGCGGAAGAAGTGAATGGGACAAAGCGTCCTTCCGCTTCCAGTCCCTTGAGCTCCGCGGCGATACCCAGCTCTTCGGAAGTCCGCAGGGAACGAAAAAGCAAAGGCGTGAAGAGAAGACGCAGCATCATGAAGGGATGACGGAACATTTCACCGAAGCTCAAATGGTATCCGCGAATCTTCAGCGTTTCGGAAACCTGCCTGATGTCGTGCATGAATGTGGGAATGAAGCGTATCATCACCGCCCCGGGAATATAGATGCAGAACGGCAGACGCAGACTCTTCAGGGCCGTGAGCAGCGCCTGCACCCGACAGGTGAGTGCCAGCGGCAGAACTACGTTCAGCATGACGACTCCTCGCAGAAAAGGCACGGCGAGAGCCGGCAGGGAAAAGGTCATGGACGGCATGACTCTGGAAATGCCGTAGGTGAACAGCACGGCAATGCCCATCATGGCGGCCATGAAGGCATAGGCGATAAGAAGCGCACGGTAACGGCGAATGGAGAGCGCGTACAGAAGCGATGCGACAAAAAGCACCGTCTGTCCTTCGAAGGACGAAATGACGATGGTGACCACCGACGCAAGAAGAGTGACGAACATGCGCGAGCGCGTATCGAGCTCCACGGCGCTCTGCGCCTCCCGTACGCCGCCCAAAGCCGCAAGGCGGCTACTCATGGATGATTCCTGCATGGCGCAGCTCCTTCACGGCCTTCACGCCGGAAAAAAGTCCTCCCACCGAACCCAGGTAGCCGATGGCGACAAAAGGAACGACCATGACCATCATGGCCGGATTCTCGCGCATGAACAGCCAGGAAACCCCCACGGACAGCACCTTGGAGACGATGTCGAATACCGCCGCCCCGAGCACGGCGTTTCCCACGCTCCCGTTGCACCGCCCCGGCCACATGGCAAGTTCGGCGACAAGCGCGCCCAGAAGCATGGGCGGAAGCAGCGTCACGCTCGCACCGAGGAGCAGCATGCTCACGATGATGTTGATGACCGTGAAAAGCAGAAGCGTGCCCGGCCTGCGCACCTTGCAAAGCATGACCACAAGAAGCGTGGTGAAAATGAGATTCTTGCCCATGAGGCTTATGGGGTTCATGCCGCCGCCGGCCAGCGCCACCACCAGCGTGGCCACCTTGGAAGCGGCGGCGAACACTCCTATGACCACCAGCTCCCGCGCGCTCCAGCGGGAAAGAAATCGAGTCATGAATGACCTCTCAAAAAGCGGACGGAGCGGAAGACGCCCCTGCCGGAATGCCTTTTCTCCGCGCCAAGCATTCCCGAGGCATGACGCCCGTCCACCGGACGGCAGAACCGCGCCCGGCCATGCCTCCGTTCATACGGTTTATCCTGAAAACAATTTTCAATGCTTCGATACCGTCCGCCGTTCCGCTCCGCCGTCCCGGGCCTCTTCACATGCCCGGAAAAGCCGCCGCATGGCGGAGCCCGGAACGGCACCCCGGCAAGAGGGCCGGGAATACCGGCCCGCTGTCACTAGAACCTGTAGCTCAGCTTCACATTGGCGTGGAGGCCGGGCTCAAGGATGGCCGAATTATACTGATAACGCTTGTCGAAGATGTTCAGCACTTCCGTAAGCAGGGAAAACTGCTTTTCCGGGCCGAAATCGAAGCCCAGCGCGATGTTGGCCGTGGTGAAACCGCCGAGGTCGTAGTCGCTCGCGCCGGATGCGGAGCGGTACACCGTTTCGGACTGGCTGCGGCCATAGATATCGGCACGGAAGTCAAGGTCTTCGGCCAGAGCTCTGGCGTAACGGATGCCGTAGCGTCCCACCCATTCGGGCGTGGCGGTGTCGTAGGTTTTCCAGCCCTGGCCGTCGTCGTACTGACGGCGCATCCAGGTGAGCGCGGCGTAGGGTGTGAAATCGCCGTACGCGGTGGCGAAGGTGTAGCTGGCCGTCAGCTCGGAGCCGAAGGTTTTGGCGTCCGCCACGTTGGAATAACGGTAGTCCGTGGAGTTTATCGGCAGAGACGCGATGTAGTCGTCTGCAATGGAGTAGAAAACGGCCGCGTCGAGACTCAGGCTGCCCGGATTATAGCGCGCGCCGATTTCGAAGTTGTTGGAGGTTTCGGGCTTGAGGTCGGGGTTGCCCCATGTGGTGCCGGTCTGCCCCATGGTGGTGCCGATGTACTTTTCCGTCAGGTTAGGCACGCGGAAGCCCTGCGCCCAGCTCGCGCGCACGGCAAGGTCCTCGATGCCCGTCCACACGAGGCCCACGTTGAACACGGGACGGGAATTGGTGTCGTCGCCGGTAGCGGGCATATCGACAGGAGTACCATTATAAACGGTACTCCCTCCCATGGGAGGAGTCAGCGTGCCCGTTCTGTAGCCCTCGCTTCTGTCCAGCGCCGTCCGCACATGGGTCCAGCGCACGCCGTAGGTCAGCGCGATATCCCACGGAAGCTGACTTTCCATGGAGGCGAACAGCGACTGGTTGAGCTGCGTGCCGTCATAGAACTTGTCGGTGTAGTAGTCGCCGGACATGGACATCGGGCGCCCCATCATGAAAAAAGGCAGGTGCATGTCCATGTAGGAGCGGTTGTCCGAATTCAGCCTGTCGTAATTGAGCTCATAGCCCGCCACAAGAAAATGGTCCGCACCGAGCTGCCAGTCCGTCTGCAGAGAGAGTCCCTTGCTGCGTATGACGTTGTTTGCGAAATTATCGATGACGACACGTCCGTCGCCGCTCATGGTAAGGGACATGCCGCTGTAATCCACCTTGTCACCGGCATGATAGAAATTGCCGATGTAGTTTTCCATCTGCTTTTCCGTTTTCTGGTAATACACATCAAAACGGACGCGACTCAGGTATTCGCTGATATCCTTCCCCTCCGCGAACAGATAGTATTTGGTCCTGCTCCACTTGGGAACTTTGACAAAGAAGTCGAGGTTGGGGTCATTCACATACTCAAGCGCCGTGGAATTGAACGCGCCCTTGTAGTAGTCAAAACCGCCGCCGAGGGTGAAATGCTCGGAAAAGTCGTAGCTCAGAAAAGCCGCCGCATCGGTCTGACGGAAACTCGTGTTGGGAAGTTCGCCGTCCGGCGTGTGAATATTGCCCTGGTCGGAGTGGGAGCCGGACAGACTGTACTTGAGTCCGTCAAGATTGCCGCGCACGGCCATGCCTTCGGAAAAGCCGCGGGAAGCGCCGCTGAACCCCGTCCATATTTCGCCTTCCACAGGCTTCTCTCCGCCCTTTTTCGTGATGATGTTCACCACGCCGCCGATGGCGTCGGAGCCGTAGAGCACGGACGCGGGCCCCTTGATGACTTCGATGCGCTCAATGCGCGAGGCGTCGATGAGCATGGGAGAGCCGGACATGGACTTCTGTTCGGAAATCTTCTGCCCGTCGATGAGCACCAGCGTGCGGAAGGCGTCTTCACCGCGGATGGACACGCGCTTGAGCCCCTGCGAGCCGTCGTTCTGAATCTGCACGCCGGGCACGTCCTCCAGAAGTTCCCCCACGGTACGCGCGCCGGATTTACGCACGTCTTCGGCGGTCATCACCGTCACGCTCATGGGCACCTGCTGCAATTCCTTTTCCACTCTCGTTGCGGTTACATACACATCGCCCGCCTTGACGGCATCCTCCGCAAGGGCAAAGGGGGCCGGGAGCAGCGCGCAGGCAAGAATCACGGCCGAAAAGCCCGCCCACGTCATCATCTTCTTCATCTTCCCAATCCTTTCTTCACGTTTTTCAGGAACGGTCGTTCCCGAACATCCGGTCACTTCCGGCCGGGCATGTCCTCCCTCATGCGGACCGCACTCCTTCCGCCGCAAAGGCCTCGAAAACGCGCCCTTCGGAGTGACCTTTCCAATCCCGGCGGGGGCGGTCCGCCCTGCCCTATCGGCAAACCGCCCGTCCGGCCTCACCTGTTCGTTCCATTATCCAGCGCATGCTTGAGAAAATCCTGCATGAGCTGGGAAAGATTCACCTGCCAGAACTGACCGGCAAGGGTAAGCACCACCACATCGCCCCGCAGTTCCACAAGCCCCGCGCGCTTCCACTGCTCCAGAAGAGGCCGCAACGCGGAACGAATTTCCACACCGTAACGTTTTTCCAGAAAAACCGTATCGAGCCAGCCCTGCTCCAGAGCCGCGGCCACCGCGCGGTAAAAATAAAAATGAGCGTCCGGCCGCATGAGCATCATCAGGGGTTTGCGCCCGGCATGCACATCTTCCCGCCACTTCTGATAATTGCTCTGATTCAGATAAAACCAGCCCGCAAGATTGCCGCCCGCGCCCGGACCGAAGGCCAGACAGTTCGCACTGCCCTTGACCTTGAGGTTGTAAAGATTGCGCTCCCGGCTGGTGCGGGCCCAATGCGTGAGGGAAAGACGGCGGTAAAAGGCCTTCTGCAGCGCCTCCACTCCGGCGGCAAACATGGCCGACTGCAAAGGAATGTCCGCCGAAGGCGGCAGCCTGCCTTCCCTGATGGCCTTGCCCAGAGGCGTCTGCCCATAAACGTTGAGCTGGTAGCAGTCCATGCCGTCAAGTTCCGCAGAACATGCCGCGGCAATGTCGTCCAGCCAGACCTCCATGCTCTGCATGGGAAAACCGAAAATAAGATCCACTATGACGGCCGCCTGATTATAGCTCTTCAGAAGCTCCAGCCTGCGGAAGACCTCCTCGCGCGAGGCAAGACGGCCCATGGTCTGACGAATCTTCGTGTTGAAGCTCTGCACCCCGAGTGAAAAACGGTTGGCCCCCCCGGCAAAGCAGGCTTCCATCTTTGCCGGACCGAAGTTGTGCAGCCGTCCTTCCACGGTGATTTCACAGTCGTTGGCCAGCGGCAGATGTGTACGCACGGCCTTCAGGAGTCGTTCAAGATCTTCCGCTTCCAGCGCCGTGGGCGTGCCTCCGCCGAAATACACGGCATGCACCGGCCCCTGTTCCTGAGCGGCACGCCCTTCCCAGAGCCTGAGTTCCTCAATCAGCGCATTGGTATAGCGGGCGCTCTCCTCCCGGCTGTATCCCCTGTTGTAAAAGCCGCAGTACAGACAGTGCGTCTCACAGAAAGGCACATGAATATAGGCCACGCTGTCGCCCTGACGGGGCATGTCCAGAAGCGCATCAAGACGCGTTCCCATCTCTTCGGGCAAAACCATACCCCCGCCTACTCCAGGATGCACCGCAATCTTTCCGTCAAAGGCATGGGAAAGCGGCTCCACTCCCTCCCGGGCAAAATATTTCTCCATAGTCCAAGCCTCCTCCTTCCCGGAGGCGGCAAATGCCATGCCGTTCATGCGCGGGGCCTCGGAATCCAGTCGTTCCTGCCCGTTCTCTTCTATGGCGGCGCTCATGCGTTCCTCACTGAAAATTCAGGTAAACGTATAAAGTTATACCAATCAAACTTTTCTTTCCGGGTAATAAAGAAATTGAAATTCATTGTCAACTTAAAAAATAAAAAAGTTCCCGCCGCTACCGCATACGGCGAGGACAGGGAAGCTCGACCGAACTCTTCTTTGCCTTATCAGTGCCGCCTCCGACCGGTTCCCCCGCATCTCAGAGCCGGTCGCCATGTTTTCGGACGGCATTCTCCGGATCAGACGGAACTTTCGGAATCAGCCGAAAAACGCTTCCGTTCCCGGAAGCCGGGGGACTCCTCTTCCCCGCTCCTCTCTTCCATGTAGTGCCTTCCCCAGTCACACATGGCATCCAGTATGGGAGCCAGCGTCTTTCCAAAGTCCGTCAGAGCATATTCCGTATGGGGCGGCACCACGGGATAAACCGTGCGGGTGATAAGGCCGTCCCGCTCCATTTCCCGGAGCTGCTGAGCGAGCATCTTGTCCGTGGCTTCGGGAACAACACGGTGAAGCTCGCTGTACCGCAGCGCACCATGCATGAGATGCCAGAGAAGAACAGGCTTGTACTTGCCGCCCACAAGACGCATGGTAACGGTAACGGGGCAGCGTTTCTGCGCCGGACAGAACTCGTTCACGGACACACTCCTTACTTTCTTTCCGGGAAGTATCTCACTTCAAAGTGCATTCTTGCAATTATCACAGTTCCGTCCATACTGACAACATACCGCGCGGTCCAGACTCACTTCAACGGAAGGGGACTTCCATACCCCGTCCAGACAAGGAAAAACATCATGGACATACTGCACATCATCAAGGCCAGACATTCCGTTCGCAGATATCAGGACAGAGTCGTGGACGAAGAAACGCTCCTCCGCATTCTGGAGGCCGCACACGCCGCCCCCACCGCCGCCAACCGCCAGCCGGTACGCCTGCTCGTCATCCGGGAAAAGGAAGGTCTGCAAAAGGTCGGCAAAGCGGCCAATATCTACGGAGCGCCGGCAGTCGTCATTGTCTGCGCCAGTCGGGCAAAGGCATGGACACGGGAAGACGGCATGAACAGCGCCGTCATAGACGCCGCCATTGTCACCGACCACATGATGCTCGAAGCCGCATCTCTCGGACTTGGCTCCGTCTGGATATGCTGGTTCAGGGCCGATGTTCTGAAAAAGGAATTCGCTCTGCCGGAAGAGCTGGAGCCCGTCAATATTCTCGCCCTCGGCTGGTCCGCGCAGGAAGCGGCAAGCCCGGACCGTCATGCAACGCAGCGTATCCCCCTGTCGGAACTCGTGTACCGCGACATCAAGGATTAAAAGTCTTTTCCGTTCCTGCCTCCGACCGGAGACGTCCGGACCAGACACACAGAAAAGCCGCCGGGCTTGACAGGAAAGGGCTCTTCCCCTAGAAAAAGCGGCATGGGCGGTTAGCTCAGTTGGTAGAGTATCGGTCTTACACACCGACTGTCAGGGGTTCGAGTCCCTTACCGCCCACCATATTTGATTTTCCGAAGAAAAGCCGTGTTTTTACATGGCTTTTCTTTTTTAACAAACGATTTTTTGAAACATCCGCATGTACCATACGTTTGTACTACCCGTGAATCCGTTTGAATCCGCCGGAACCGGCTTTTGAACCGTCAAAAATTCATTAATGCTTTTTTGGCATTTTTGGGGAAAGCGTGTGATGTACTTACAAAGACGACAAGGCGGCGTGTACTATTTCCGCATGGCCATACCCACCAGATTGACCGCCGCTTACGGACGCAAGAAAGACGCTTGTCCCTGGAAGGTAAGGACACTGGCGAGACCTGAAAAATGGGGAAAAGAAACACCGCCAGCCATGCCTCTGCCTGTCCAGATAGAACGTTGTGCCTCCTGCCGGGAATCAACGGAAGCAAACATTTCGCTTTTCCCGGAAAAGTTATCGGAAGGGGACGCATGCCTCCATCATAAAGCCGGACCTCAGCAGAAACAAGACGGCGGACCAAAACTCCAGGCAAAAACACCGTACGGCTCCGCCCGCATGAAAACAACCTGCCGCAAAAGCAGGTTGAGGGATACCTATATCCGTCGGCTGTACAATAAAGCACCCGCGTTTTCTCGACGAGGCGGTACCCGTTTAACATGGAGCGAAAGAGGCGCTTTCCATGTACCTCTTCTGGAAGAAGCCATTCCCCGACATGCCTGTGCTGCTGCAAAGAACCGTGCAACATGCGCCCACTGACCGGACGATGTTTCGTATCATGTTCCTGCCTTGTGATATCAGCCTTACAGATACGGAACTATCCTGCAGGCAAAAAGAAACGACGCCTGCAGGCGTATCAGCGGGATGAGGGCATCCAGCAGATTTTCCCCATGCGCTCCATTTCCTCCTGTATCAGTTTCAATCCTATCAGAATATTCTTTTTCAGGCTTTCACAGAGCAATGGGGCATCCTTATTGCAGAACGCCTGGAAAATTTCCCTGTGCTGCTCCGTCAGAATCTGCTGGTCCTGAACGCCGTAATATCGGCTGTTCAGAAAAATTTCCACATGGTCCACGAGACTGCTGGCCGTATTCAGCAGATGGGGCATGTTGGCCATTTTATAGATGGCGTAGTGAAATTCCCTGTCCGGATGAAAAAAAAGGGTATTATCCGATGACGCTTCATCCATCTTTCTGAGTATGGCTTCAAGTTCGTCATACTCTTTCTGTCTGGCATGGTTCATGGCTTCCGTAGCCAGCATACATTCAAGCTGTACGCGGAGGTCATAAATATACTGTATCTCTCGAACTGTGGGCAGCGGCGCCACCACGGCTCCCTTGTAGGGCAGATTCTGAATGAGACCGGAACGGTCAAGCCGCATGAGAGCCTCTCTGATGGGCCCGCGCCCGACCTGAAGCTTTTCTTCCAGGTCAGCCAGTACCAGACGGGAACCGGGAAGCAGTTCCCCCTGAAGAATAAGCTCGCGGATAAGATTGTATGCCTGAAGAGATTTTACGGTGGAAGTTTTTGTCATAACCCCATCCTTATAAAATACCGTATCG
This sequence comes from uncultured Desulfovibrionaceae bacterium, assembly GCA_949297645.1. Taxonomy (GTDB): domain Bacteria; phylum Desulfobacterota; class Desulfovibrionia; order Desulfovibrionales; family Desulfovibrionaceae; genus Mailhella. The sequence goes on along the minus strand of CASFUJ010000018.1, from coordinate 222 downwards.
GAAAAACTCCCTAACCATAACGAAAAAAAATATAGAAAAAAGACTTTTTTGTCAAAAAATTTTATTTAAAATATTTTATGAGCTTTTTTATAAAATTTGTTGACAAATTATTCATTATCAGTCTAGGCTCAGGACTCATTAAATATAAAAGATGACAATGGCAGCGAGACAAATGGCCGAAAAGAACGTGTGGGCACAACGGTCATAACGCATGGCTATTCT
>CASFUJ010000017.1 GCA_949297645.1 uncultured Desulfovibrionaceae bacterium | reverse complement strand
TTCATTCTCATCGATATAATAGGAAAGGTCTTTCTGTTCTTCCTCTTCAAGATATGACAGCTCCACAGCAGGTCGGAACGCTCAAAACCGCCGCCGTGCCCTTCGCCGAGAGTGGATAAGGCTACATAGTCGCAGTTGTCCCTGCCCGTGTAAAAGGCATAGTTGCGCTTTTCATCAAGATGCAGGCGAGGCAGCGTGCTGCAACCGTTTTTCTCCAGCCACAGAGACTTCATGATTTCGTCCATCATATGACGAAGCGCCTGTCTGTCGCCCTGAGGAATGACTGCATTATATTCGTCGTTGGTAATCTTATACTGTTGGTAGGAAGAAGGCAGTCCGGCCATGCTGTCGAGCTCCGCGTGCAGACGCAGCGAAGGTACGGCATGCATGGGCTTCATCCGGAACGTTCCGGTCTTCTCATCCACAAGAATGGAAGGAAGCGTGGGTCCGTCGGTCGGGGCTATGGCCGCGAACCTGTCGGCATGACGGAAGGCATAGGTCGTCGCCATGTTGTCGCCCATGGAAACACCGGTGAGATAGATTCTGGAGCTGTCCACGGCATACTTTTTACAGGTATCCTCAATGATGTAATCTAGATAACGCACATCATCGGGAGCCTCCTTTCCCTTGTCCAGTTCCCAGATATTCCACCATTTCGGAGCCATGGCCTCAGGATACAGCACAATGAATCCGACTCGTTCGGCCGTGATGTGCCATGCACTGGAATAATTCATGCTGGGCCCGCCGAATCCGTGCAGCGCCAACACCAGAGGCACGGGCTTCTCTTTGTCGTACCCTGTAGGCACATAGACTTTCCAAGTACGGTGAAAACCGTCAATCTCGGCTTCTTCAGCAATGGTCGGCGCAGGAGCCACCGATTTCGGCTTTGCTGCCATCGCAGGCAGGCGCTTTCCGGGCATCTCAATATCGCCCGCCCATGAGGGCAACGCAGGAATCGACAGCGCTGCAAGAAAAGCGAGGGAGCATACTAATCCTTTCATGACATACCTCCGGTATAACATTCCAAGGAGACACCGTCTCCTCCAACACCAAAGCAAACCGCGATGAACGTGGCCTGACCGCTCTTTTCCTTCCGGACGCCCCGCTCATCCCAAGTCCGTATCGAAATCCGCATCCCCCCTCTCGGGTACGCGATGAAATGCATCCGCTTCATCCACAAGGGGCTTTCTTTTGCTTTCCGCACGGATACCGTTGGTTCTGAAACTGCCTTCCCAATCCGGGAACGTTCAACGCCCCCGAAGGGGAGAGAACATATCTTTCCGACAGGCATGCGTCACACGGCAGAAAACCGGCCAGTGACCTGACGGAAAGACAGGGCTGGAACATTCGCGGCCTTCACCTGCGCGGAAAACGGTGTTCTTTGCCCCTTCCTGCCCCCACGCCGTTTCCCTTCAGTCCTCCGGTATTTTTCAAAAAACGGCGCTGACACGGAGCCTCTTTTCATGAGGCGCAGGAACCCTCCGGCAGCTTTCAAAGCAGGTTCAGAGACTTTCCGGGCGTACCATAGTTCGCAACCTCCGCCGCCGGACTCCCGACTGTCCCCCTTTCAGGCTTCGGACTTCTTTCCTTCATCCAGACGTATGCCGCGCAGCAGAAAAGCCATGAACAGCGCGGCCAGCGTCAACGCCATCATACTCGCGCAGTACACCGAAAAGCCGAAATGTTCATAAATGACGGTGGGAAGAAAACTGCCGGCCGCCGCGCTGAGATAATAGAAGGTAAGGAAAACGCCGTTGGTCACCGATCTCTCGGCATGGGAAAAACGGTTCACAACGCCCGGCATGCAGCAGTAGAAGAACGAATAGCCGAAATTCAGGCATATCATGATGAAAAACAACGCCACCGGCGAAGGCACGGCCATAAGCGGCAGAAAAAGCAGAAACATGGTGATGCCGAATATGACGGTACGCATTTCCGTACCGAAGAAACGAATAAGCTTGGAGGAAAAAATGCCTACGCTCGCACAGAGCACCACCCCCACATAGACGACGCTGATATTCAGAGCAGATATGGACGGATCGATCTCCTGCAGACGAAAAGGCAGCACGTTGAGCAGGGAGTTGTTGACCAGCACAAGGCAGGGAGCGATGCAGAGCAGCCTGAGCATGCCCTTCTGTCGGAAAAAACTGCCCAGTGCATGGAAGTTCACCGTGCTCATGCTGTTCTGCTTTATGGCCGTCAGCGAAAACGTGCAGGGAATGGCCGAAAGCACCGTGATCGCCATCACCACAAAGCACATGCGCCAGTTGCCCGTAAGCTGCTCGGTCATACCCGTGATGATTCTTCCGCCGAAGCTGCCCAGCATGAGACTGACACTGTAATAAGCCATGTACTGCTGAAGCTTCTTTCCCTCCCATCGGGAGGAAATATAGGTCATGGCGCACAATATCACCGCGGGCAGCGACACCCCCTGAAGAAGTCGCCCGAAAAGCATCGCATGCCAGCCACCGCCGAGAGGCGCTGGAAGCAGGGCTATCAGATAAAGCATCTGCGCACATGCCAGCGTACGCACCAGCGGAAGCTTGTTGAGGACAAGCCCGTAAAAGACGGGAGAAAGTCCCAGGGGAAAAATGACGCAGGTCATCAGCAGCGAGACGGTGGAGGGGGCAAGGCCGAAGGTCTCGCGGATGGAGGGAAAGAGAGGCTGCGGGGCATGATAGGCCGAAAAGGCGCTGAAGCATACCCACAGAATCGCCAGAAGGTCCCTGGGCAGAAATCGCTCTTTCATCTTTCTCTCCTGCTTTTTGTGGTCAACATACGATAAAGGAAAAGTCCGTTATGAAAACGCCTGTTTCATAACGGACTTTTCCATATTACAGCTCAGTCATCAGGAAAGGTCGAGAGACTCTGCCTTTTCCTCCTGCTTGCCGGTGTCCTTCTTCCACTGCTTGTAGATGCGGTAAATCATGAACAGGGACAGAATGAAGAGAATGATGGGAATGGGGCGGGTATAGAAGACTTCAAGGCTGTCGCCGCTGATGGTCAGGCTCTGCTGCAGCGACATTTCAAAGCCGGGACCGAGAACGAAACCGATAAGGAACGTCACGAAACTGTAACCGAACTTGCGCATGAAGAAGCCAAGCACGGCGAGGATGAGCATGACGAACGTGCAGTACACGGAGTTGTCGGCCAGGTAGGCACCCACCATGCAGGTGAACATGACCACGGGATACAACAGGGTACGGGGACAGCCGAGCACATGAATGAACGCACGCAGGCCGCTCCAGCCGCAAAGAAGGTTCATGCAGCCGGCCATGAGCACGGCGCAGTAGATACCGTAGATGACGCGCGGATGTTCTTCGAACATCAGAGGACCGGGGGTGATGCCGTGCAGAATGAGCGCGCCCATAATGATGGCTGCGGAAACGTTGCCGGGAATGCCGAGTGTCAGCAGCGGTACGAGGTTGGCGCCGATAATAGCGTTATTGGCCGCTTCGGGGGCGGATACGCCCTCAAGGCTGCCCTTACCGAATTCTTCGGGATTCTTGGAGGTCTTCTTGGCCGTACCGTAGGCCATGAAGGCCGCCATGGTGGAGCCGAGACCGGGAAGAACGCCGATGACCACGCCGATGAGGGAGGAACGCATGGCCGTGGGAAGTACCCGACGCATTTCGGAGAAAGTGAGACGGCAGGCGTCCTTATCGGCGCCGCACGAGGCCTCCGCACCGCTTTTCTGCGTAAGGAACTGAGGCTGCATCTGGAAGACGATTTCCGAAAGAGCCAGCGTGCCGATGGCCACGCTCATGAGCGGAATACCCGCGCTCAGCGTAAGGCTGCCGAAGTTCAGTCGGTCGTCACCGAAGCAGTCCAGGCCCACGCAGGAGAGCAGCATGCCCACGGCGCCGGCGATGAGCGACTTACCGATGGAGGAAGAATCAAGCCCGGACACGAGTACCAGGGAAAACACCATGATGGCGCACAAATCCGCAGGCGCAAGCTTCAGGGCGATGGTGGCCAGAGGAATGGAAAGGATGATGAGACTGAAGGCGGAAATGGTATCGCCGAAGAAGGAGGAGAACAACGAGCACTTGAGCGCCTTTTCCCCCTTGCCCTGCAGCGCCAGCGGATAGCCGTCATAACATGTGGCCGCCGATTCCGGAGCGCCCGGTGTGTTCAGAAGGATGGAGGCGATACTTCCGCCGAAGGTTCCGCCCTTGTTGATACCGACGAGAAAGCCGATGGCCGCAACAGGGGTCATATAGTAGGTGAGAGGGATGCAGAGAGCGATGGCAATGGGCCCGCTCAAGCCGGGAATGGCGCCCACGATGATACCGCAGGTAACGCCCAGAAACATGAACAGCAGAGATGTAAAATTGAAAACATCTCCCAAGCCGAGCAAAACATTTTCCAACATGGCCGTATCCTAAGAAATTAACGGTATATCTGCATTCAACTGAATGCTCTTCCAGCCAGGCAGTGACGCATGGCGCCTGAACACGGCACAAGCGCCTCCGCCTTCAGGACGGAGCCTCACAGCCTAGGGCGTAGGAACCTGAAGACCATAGAGAAGCAGGATGGTGACACCTGCGGGCAAAAGGGCGGCGATGATGGCAATGCGCACATAGTCCCGTCTGCCGGCAATAAGCAGCAGGGCCAGAAGAACAATGATGCTGCCGATCATGAATCCGCAGTACTTCCACAGCGGAATGATGCCGAACATGGGAACGAAATATTTTACCACATGCAGAACGACGCCGAGCGTGAGCCCCTTGCCGTCATCCGGCCGGAGGCCTTTGACCAGACCTGAAAAAATCTGCAGCGCGGCCAGAAGGCCGATAACCACACAAAGCAGTGTGGGAAGAGAGCCGCCGGACAGACCGTATTCCTGCGGGTCGGCCGTCCACTTCGGGATGATGTAGAACACCATTGCCAGGCTGAAGGCAATAAGCAGAATATTGATAACGAATTCTTGTTTGCGCATGGGAAGCCTCAGCATCAGGAAAAATTAGGAAAACTTCCGCAACAGGATGGGCGGATTTTCGAAGGAAATCCATGCCGGAAGGCGTACGGCCTGAAACACGCACCGTTCAGGGCACCACCGTCTGAGTCTGGCCTGCACAACCTGTCTTTAACACCTATCATTCAAAATATCCGGCGGACCCGAAGGCCCGCCGGCCGGACATTACTTCGCCGCTTCAATCAAGGCCTTGGCTTCTTCAAAGTCCTTCTGCAGCTTGGGAAGAATTTCTTCACGCTTCAGGATGGTGGGATCCATGTGCGCGTTCTTGAGGATGACATCCTGGATGCGGGGAGAAGTGGTGACCTTTTCCACGGCGGCCGCCAGAATTTCCACCACGTCCTTCGGGGTGTCCTTCAGCACGAACAGGATGTAGTGGTTGTCGAAGCCCGTGTGAGGATACCCGAGAGACACGAGAGGCTTCACATCAGGATACAGAACGAAAGGCTTGGTGCTGGTAGTAGCCAGATGAATCATCTTTCCGGCGTCAACATAGGTTCCCTGCACGCCGCCGCCATGGGCGAAGTCAACATGGCCGCCCAGAACGCTGGTCGCCGCTTCGCCGCCGCTCTTCACGGGAACCTTGCGGAACTTCAGACCTTCCTTGTTGCCGATGGACTTCATGACATAGGTATCGAACACAGAAGGAGAGGTGAAGGTGAGTTCCTTGTTTTCCTTCTTCGCGTATTCAATCATGGATTCGAAGTCTTTCCAGGGTCTGTCGGGCAGACTGTAGAAGCCTTCCTGACCGCCGCCGGCAGAGCCGATGTATGTAAAGTCATACATGTTGTAGCGAGCCTTGCGCAACTGAAGGTCGAAGGTGAGCGCGGGGCTGTTCACCAGGCAGACAGTGTAGCCGTCGGCCTTTTTCGTCAGGACGTCGCCGATGGCCAGCGAGCCGCCGCTGCCGCCCTTATTGACGATGAGGATGGGCTGACCGAGCTCCTTTTCCAGTTCTGGAGCCATAGCGCGGAGAATCATGTCGGACGTGCCGCCCGCATTGAACCCGGCGACAATCGTTATGGGACGGGAAGGAAAGTCGGCGGCTTCGGCCATTCCGGGGCAGAGCATGGCAACGGAAAGAAGGACAGTACCGAGAAGACGTTTCATAACATTCTCCTTGATGAACGGTTACAAAACCAGTCAGGCTTTTTGTTGCACGGTCGGGACATTTTCCTTGGTGAAGAACATCTCCCCACAACCTCCTCGGACGGGGACGGACGCATCACCGGTTGTGAAATTTTTTCTCTATTCCGAATATGCACAAATTCGCAAGAAAGAAAAAATATTAATTCTCAATGACCAGATATAAGCAACTCTTATGGCCTGACGGCTTCCGTTCGAAAAACAGCCATCCCTGCCGACACCCGACGGCTCACGCTCCGCTCCCCCCCCCTTGTATCTGCTTATCTTTCTTTGTGACATGATGGCATACATTCATACATTTCAAACATATTCATCGCACATATATAAAAAAGGAAAAAGCTTCATATCAAAAAAAACCATGTCTTTTTCTTTCTTTAAAAAAGATATAAATATACATAAATAACACATATAATCTTATTATTTCACTGCATAAAAATTTTATTGTTATCTACTACATTATTTTTCATATATAAAATATATCAAATAAATTTATAGTTAATTCATCGTATATTAAACAGATTTTTGTCGTTCCGCTCTTTCTCCGCAACATGACTTACGGCAGTAGAAAAGCAGGAATATCGGAAGCACGGAAAAAATTCCCTCCTCTTTACCTTTACTTGAAGAAACACACAGCAGAACTCTTTCTCCATAGATATCCGTCTCACCAACAGGTTGCACCTCCCCCCCCCTGAAACGATACTTTTTTCGCAAGGAACTTGTTTTTCACACCGCCGGTATTGCCTTTTCAAATTTCATAACCTATCATTTTAGAATTATTGACTTTTACGGTACTTTCCAGGCGAGGCTCCCGAAAAGCCCGAGCCCTTGCCTGTCCGGGAAAAGACAGGTTAGTCTCTTCCTTGGCCGATACCGTTCTCTCTCCGGCCGTGCGCCCGGAGTCTGCACCGGCGCTATCGGAACGATACCGTGCCGACTGGAACACAAAGGGGAATCTATGCGACTGGAACAGCTGGAGTATTTTGTGGCCACCGCCGATGCCGGAGCCATCAGTGCGGCGGCGCAGCGGCTCGGGATTTCCCAGCCGGCGGTCTCGGCCGCCGTGCGCAGTCTGGAAAAGGAGCTGGGCAGTCCGCTGCTCAAACGCGGAAACAGCGGCGTCAGTCTTACCCCTCTGGGACGTCTCACCTATAAAGATGCACGCAGTATCCTGGAGCTGGCGCAGATCATCCGTGCCCGGGGCAAGAACGCCGACCTGGGAGGAAGCGTTTCCATCTGTGCACGGCCGCTGCTGTCCTTTCATCTGACCAGCAGCATCGTATTGCCTTTCAAAAAACTGCATCCCAGAATTGACGTCTTCGTGCACAACGTCTCAGGCCTCGGTATCATCGCCGATTTGAAAAGTGGTCGCTCCAACATCGCCGTCACGCTGGTATCCATAGGACTCAAGATTCGCGAACAGGCGAGGAACATGGGCTGCGAAATCGTTCCTCTCTACATGGACACGAGAAAAATCTTCATCGGCTCCGGGCATCCTCTGGCAAAAAAGAAAAACCTGACGGCCGAAGATTTGAAAACACTGCGCATAGCCTATTACTCACACAGCCAGGACCATGTCTCCTCACGTTACGCCCCCTACTTCGGCGGAGAATACCGTCTGGCCACCAGGGACGACATTCTCGACCTCGTCATCCGGAATGAGGCCGTCTTCATTCAGGCAGGCGCCATGTTCCGGCATGACTACCGCGTGCGCAAGGGGATGATGGTGGCAAAGAACATACCACTGCCGGATATCGACCACAGCGCTCCCATCGTGGCCATACGCACCCCGGAAATCTCCCTTGCCGAACGGTTGTTCTGGGAATTTCTCATAGACAACTTCTCTATCGGCCTTCAACGATGACGGCCAAAGCCCTTCCTCGCCCCGCCCGGATATGCACCTTTCCCAAAGGCATCTCGTACGACCTCCGGTCTTCTTTCAAGACACGGTACGACATATTCAAAACACTGACAGCTTCTTCCGCGTGCACGCATAACGTACCGGTCCCCCCCCGTTCGAAACATGTCCGGAAACTGCTTTCTTCCCGGCGGAGCTTCCCTGTCTTTTCTCCTACCGGATGTCCACCGGAGCCTTCCCCGACCCCTCACCGTGCGAAAACGCAGCTTCCGGACGACGTCACCTCAGTCTCAGCTCGCTTTCTCAACGTATTCTGAGAATGTTAAGACACTCCGCCAACTTTCCGCGGCACTTTCCAAGCCGGATGAAACGCACACCTCTCACGGACGCCTTCTCTGCCTCGTCCCATTCTTCCGGATCTGCTTTTCCCTTTTCCTAGCCCTTCCATCCCTCAAAAAACGCTCTTACCAAAAGAATACGAGTTCTGCCGAACGCAAACACTCTGCTTCTCGCCGCTACAGCAGCGACTCCTCCTCCATACAGGCAAACTGCTTTCGAATAAAAAAGGCAATATCCCTTTCAGCGGGATACAAGTCTCGGGCAGACGGCACAACAAGGCAGAACTCCAGAGGAATGGAAAAGTCGGCAAACTCTTTTGCAGTGATAACCCCCTGTTTTATAAACAGGTTATCAGAAATATCGATTTTCGGAGAGAGCGTATAGATATTCTCTGATTTTGCGATGGCTTCAAAAATGGTCTGCCTGTCGGGAAAAATAACACTATCCTTTATACAAGCTGCGCGGATAAACACCTTATTATGGTCATATGTCAGCTTCATCACCTTGCTGGATGTAGCAAACCTCAACGATTCCAAGTCGCGCAGATGTATCTTCCGCTTTCGGGAAAGCGCTATGCCGGAATTAAGAAACAGACTTACGCTTCCTGTTGCAAGAGGGATGACTCTCCAACCGAGATGTTCCACCTTTTGCGTTACAAGGGAAAGCATTTCCTTCGGGTAAAAACGCAGACACAGATGACAGTTATCGTCATTGAACTCCGTATCAAGAGGGTCGTCCAACATGGTGCTGGAATGAACGACAAGTTGCCCGGACTGAATGCATTTCATGAGTTCCGGCGACAGAAAGACCTTACTCAGCGTACGCCGTGTGGAAATGATCACAGGGCGGTCATGAGTCGCCCCGGCATGTTTCAGATCAAGCAGGATCCGATACTGCTCAAGGATAACTTCTATGTGTTCCAGCGCCTTTTTACCGATCTCGGTAATGAATATCCCATTCTTTGTTCTGTAAAACAGCTTCACCCCGAGTTCTTCCTCAAGGGAACGTATGGAAGCACTCAGGGCTGGTTGCGACAAGTGAAGATACTTTGATGATTCATTCAGAGATTTTCGCCTCGATGTCTCATAAAAGTATATCAAATGGTCTATTTTCATAACCCGTCCATCGTCATATCAATTTTTTCATCCGTTTCATATCACCATATTCCTCTTCCGCATCAACACACTGTAACTGACGATAAAACAAAAAAATATAGACGGTATCATACCGTCATCCCTTTTCTTCCGGGGCGGAGGACTGAACTTTTCTGCAGGATAGACCTCTTAGGGCAGAAAGAAAAGCGGCCGGTTCCCCTGTAAAGTCTTCCGAGAAGGGCCCTTATCTGCTTCAGTCGCGCGATACCGCTGTCCCGAAAAGGGACAAAACCATCATACCATGCTGAAAGTTCAGCTGAAAAGCGCAGAAGCGCAACGAAAGTATGCTGTTACCGAGCTCAGAAACAGGTCTGCCTTTCCCGACGAAACTTTTTCACGGAAAGATATATGCACCGCTCCATGATTTTTTTTTGAACCCATCAAAAAAAAATCAATTATGCAAAAAATCACAAACTGGCTATAGAGTTAATCAGACGCGTCAAATTCCTGCACATCTCTTCTACGGGAGGCATTGCCATGAAGCCGCTGTATAAAGAAAAATATCCTCATCTCTTTGAGCCCCTCATCGTGGGAAAAAACAAGGTCGAATACAAAAACAGAATCTTCCAGGCTCCCATGGGAATGGCCCTCGGCACGGATGCCAACGGCCTTATCAACGATATCGGTGAAGAATACTACAGCAGCTTCGCCAGGGGCGGGTTCGCCCAGATATGCCTGCCCATCGAAGTCCCCAAGGACGGCGGCCACCCGCGTACCTACTCCATCGACGAACAGCATCACGCGTTCATGAACATGCACAAGCTTCAGCGTCTCGTGCATGCCTACGGAGCGCGCAGTTCCTGCGAAATCTATCATGCCGGCTGCTGCATGACGCCCGGCCCCGGCCGCACCATCATGAGTGCGAGCGCTTTTGTCTATAACGGCAGACAAGTCAAGGAGATGGACTATCACGACATGGACGACGTGGCGGAAATGTACGCGCACGCCGCCTTCATGGTCAAAAGGGCGGGATTCGACGCCATCACTCTGCACTACGGACACGGATGGCTGATGAACAACTTCCTTTCTCCGCTGACCAACCACAGAACAGATGAATTCGGCGGCAGCGTGGAAAACAGATGCCGTTATCCGCTCATGATTCTCAAGCGCATCCGCGAGGAAGTAGGCAACGACCTCATTATTGAAATCCGCATGAACGGCTCCGACATGATGGAAGGCGGTATCGTTCCGGAAGATGCCGCGCAGCAGGCACTTATTCTTTCCGAGGAAGCGGACATGCTGCACATGACGTGCGGCACTCGTCTCGATGCGTCCAGCCGTCCGAAAATGCACCCCACCCATTTTCTGGAAAGAGCGCACAACGCCGTGGCCAGCGAACTGGCCAAGAAGGCGGGCGTCGCCATTCCCGTGGGTGTCGTCGGCAGTATCCATGACCCTGACCTTGCGGAAAGTCTGCTGGCCGAGGGTAAGGCCGACTATGTCCTCACTGCAAGACAAGCCCTGACAGACAGCGACTTTGTCAACAAAATCAGAGAAGGCCGCCTTGAAGACATCCGGCCGTGCCTGCGGTGCGATTTCTGCCTGGACGGATCCAAGCGCGGCGCTCTGACGACGGAAGTCAATATCCGCAAGGACTCCACCTACGACAGACAGTGCGCCGTCAACCCTTTCTGGTATCAGGGTATCAGCAAAAAGCGTCTTATTCCCATGCCTTCCAAGAAACGTAAGGTCGTGGTCGTAGGCGGTGGTATCGCCGGCATGCAGGCGGCCGTCACGGCGGCGGAACGCGGACATGACGTTACCCTTTATGAAAAGAGCGACAGACTCGGCGGACAGACGCTGTTGTCCGATGTCATGTGGTTCAAGCAGGAGATGAAGGCATTCCGGGAATATCTCGTAAGGCAGACCTATAAGGCAGGCGTACATGTTCTGCTGAAAACCGAAGCGACGCCGGAACTGGTTTCCGCCATAGACCCCGATGTTGCCATCATCGCCGTCGGCGCCGAACAGATTGTGCCTCCCATTCCCGGACTGGACGGGGAAAACGTCATCATGTCCTGGGATGTCTTCGGGCACGAGGACAGACTCGGAAAACGCGTAGCCATCGTGGGCGGCGGTCTTGTAGGCTGTGAGCTGTCCATTCACCTCGCCGGCAAGGGACACGAGGTGACGGTGGCGGAGCTCAGTCATTTCCTGGCCTCCACCGCGCAAATCAGCGAACGCATGCATCTTCTGGAATTCATGAATAAGAACAAGGTGACTTCGTTTGTGGACGCCTCGGTGACGGCCATCAGCGCCGAAGGTATCACCATACAGACCGAATCCGGTGAACAGCTCATACCGGCAGACAGCGTCATCATCTGCACAGGCACGCGCTCTCTTGCCCATCTGAGGGATTCCTTCCGCGACACGGCCTTTGACGTCATCAACATAGGCGACTGTGTTCATGCCTCCGATATCGTCAACGCCGTTCGTACCGGCTGGGATGCCGGAGCCACCGTCTGACGCCCTTCAAAAAGCCCGGGCGGCTATCCGCCGCACGGCACACACTGTCCGCAGGCTGGTGTGTGCCGTGCAGGGGGCTTCACGTCCCTTCGGTCAAAGCTCCCGGTGCTCCTTCAGCAGAAAACGCTGGAATGGAATTTCATGTCCGCAACAAGGAGATTCTGTCATGACCGACGCGATTTCCCTTAAATTATCGAAGCTGACACCTTCAAAGGCTCTCTGCGCCCTTATCGTTCTGTTCTTCATGTTCGTCGCCCCTCATCTTGTCTCCGGAACCGGAGCCATGACGGACCTGGGCGCTCAAATCATCTGCATCTACATAGGGATGGCTTTCGGCTGGCTGACGCTGGACCTTTCCTGGCCAAGCGTTCTCGGCATGATTGCCGTCGGCCTGACAAGCTATTCAAACGTCAACAGCGTACTGAAGATGTGCTTCGGCAACAGCAGCGCCCTGCTGGTCTTCTTTGTCTTCATTATCACAGGCGTCATCGACAAGGCCGGCGTCTCACGCTGGATAGCCCTTCACATCTGCAGTCTTCCCATCGGCCGCGGTCGTCCCTGGGTTCTGACGTTCTGTATTCTTGCCGCCATCATGACGCTGACGCTCTTCATCGGCGTCTCCCCGGGCGTGCTGGTCGTCTGGGCCATTTTCTACAGTATCTGCGAAGTGTACGGCGTCAAACCCGGAGAACACTGGGCAACCATGGTCATGGTGGCCATTCCGTTCTTCGGCAGCGTCACGGCCTCCATCTTCCCCTTCAAATCCCTTCCTGTTGTTGCTCTCGGCGCCTATACCCAGCTCAGCGGCGGAAGCGTAATTGACTTTCCCCAGTATTTTGCCTGGTCCGTTATCGTGGACTCCATGATTGTCGTCTTCGCTCTGCTCTTCATGCGCTTCGTCCTGCGCCCCGATGTAAGCAAAATCTATAACGCAAAGGTGTATTTCAACCCCGAGGAGCTGCGCCTCTCCACCTATCAGAAGATAGTGCTCCTCTGGTTCTTCCTCTTTATCGTGGCCATGATGATTCCTTCGCTTCTTCCCTCGAACTGGGAAGTCACCCGCTTCTTCAAGAAGCTCGGCAATACGGGCTGTGCGGCCGTGATGTGCGCCGTTTTTTTTGCCATCGATTTCACGCAGAACGAGCCCATGCGCAAAACCATCGCCTCCAGCGTCCGCTATGACGCTCTGTTTGTGAACTTCTCCGCCATAGGTATTGCCGGCGTCATGTCCGACAAAGCCTGTGGTATCTGCCAGTGGTTCGTGGACCTCGTCTCCCCTCTCACGGCCGGACAGAGCACCGTAGTCATTCTCATGCTGCTCGTAGCCATGGCAAGCCTGATGTCCCAGTTCCTGAACAACCTGGGCGCCACGGCTATCTACATTCCCATTGCCTACAGCGTGGCCGTGGCCGCCGGCCTCAACCCCGCGCTCATCTGCATGTGCTGTATTGCCGCCCTGAACATCGGTATTCTCACCCCTTCGGGCAGCAATCCCGCCGCCATGCTCTATTCCAATGCCGTCTGGGCTCCGGGACTGAGGCCATATGCCTATGCAGCCTGTTTTCTGGGCATAAACTTTGCCGTACTCATGCTGGTCGGCGTGCCCATTGCCGAATTCTTCTTCCCGAGCGTCATTCCGTAAACCATGCCGGGCATCCGGCATAACGGGCAACATCCCGCGCCGAAATTGACGACATCTCCCCACACCTTAAAAAAAGCAGGTACGGCTGAATATGCCGTACCTGCTTTTTTATGTCTCTTCCGAAAAATCGTCTTCCAGACGACTCCGGAGCCAAGGACGCTACGGCACCAGCGGCGCGAAGTTCAAGCCCGTCTCCACGGGCAGGTCGAACATGAGGTTGGCGTTGGCCACGGCCTGACCGGAGGCTCCGCGGCAGAGATTGTCGATGGCGGAGGTGACGATGAGCCTTCCCGTGCGTTCATCGACAGTGACGGCGATATCGCAGAACATGGTGCCGCGCACGTTGCGCGTTTCCGGCAGTTTCCCGGCGGGCAGCACGCGAACCCATGCGCAGTCCTTCCAGAAGTCTTCGTACATGGCCTGCACGTCGGACTGCGAAAGCGCGCTCGTGAGCTTCGTGTAGATGGTGGCAAGAATACCGCGGCTTATGGGCAGGAGGTGGGGATTGAAGGACACGGACACGGGCGAACCCGCGGCAACGGAAAGCTCCTGCTCGATTTCCGGCGTATGACGGTGTTTACCGCCGATGTTGTAGGGGCGAAAGGAATCGGCCACTTCGCAATACAGGGAGCTTACCACGGCCTTGCGTCCGGCTCCGGTGGTGCCGGATTTGGCGTCGATGACGATGTCGTCGGTACGGATGATACCGTTCTTCAGGGCGGCGTACAGACCGAGGATGGAGGCCGTGGGATAGCAGCCGGGGTTGGCCACCAGCCGGGCGGAACGAATCTGCTCCCGGTAGAGCTCGGGCAGACCGTACACGGCATGGGCGATATACTCCCGGCGTGTATGAGGCTTGTACCAGGCTTCATACACGTCGGCGTCGCGCAGACGGAAGTCGGCGGACAAATCCACCACCTTCACTCCGGCATCGTAAAGCTCCGCGCCGATTTCCATGGCCACGCCGTGAGGCACGGCGAGAAAGACCACATCACAAAGCTCCGCGAGCTTTCCGGCCTCGGGCTCCATGAGCGTCACCTCCGCGCCGGGAAGCCCCTGAAGAAAAGGATAAATGGCGTCAAGCCGCTTTCCCGCGTCCTGTCGGGAAGTGGCGGCCGTCAGTCTGATGGAAGGATGAGAGGCCAGAATACGGGACAGTTCCATTCCCGTGTAACCCGTTACGCCGACCAGACCGGCTCGCAGCATGGCAGTACTCCGAAAAAAAGGCCGGAATCTTCCGGCCTGCTGATGGGAAAAATCAGGAACGGGCCACAAACTTCATGCGCAGCTCGTAAAGCACGTCACGCATGAGCTTGCTTTCCTCGGGGGTGAGACCGTTGCGCGTCTTGTCGTCAAGCATGGTGAGCACGTCGATGGCATTGCGGGCAAGGGCCTCGTTGCGGGCCGTGCCCCCCGTCTCCGGGTTGGGAACCTCGCCGAGATGCACCAGCGCCGAGGATGCGAGAGAGAGCACAAAGGTGGAAAACGTCACTTCCGGCAGCATGGCCGGTTCGGTTCTGTCTGACATGATACCCCCGAACGTCCTGAACGAAACGCGTTATTCCTGATAGGAAGGTCTGGCGCTGACCTTCGTCGTATCCAGAGGATACATGTACACGGCGCAGCGGGTCTTCACACCGGAAGTGAGACCGGCGTAGGAGTTCACGCTCACCACAAGGTCAACTCTGCCGTTGTTGTCCACGTCGGCCACGGTCACGTCGCACACCGTACCCTTGATGCGGCGGGTCTTCCAGAGAAGCTCCATGCCCATGCCGTCCCACAGCATGGCGTGGATTTCGCCCTGCGGATAGGTGCGGTAGTTGGTGAAGAGCTTGCCGGCCGTGGTCACGGGCTTGTTGAGGATAAGCTCGTGACGGCCGTCCCTGTCGAGGTCCACCACGGACATGCGCATGGGCACGTAGTAGAACACCATGTCCGAGCTCTCGCCGCTGGAAGAGAGTCCTCCGATGCCGCGGTCGCCCACGATATAGACGGAACTGCCGCTGTAGGTGTCTTCCGTACCGGCAAGGCGCTTGCCGCGCGCATCGAAGGTAAGCAGCGTCTCATTTTCCGCAATAACGGCCAGATGGTCGCCGCGCTTGCCCTTGTCGGCAGGAATCCAGGCAAAGTTGAACACCGTGGCCTGCTTGGGCAGATTGCTCAGACTGCCGCCGCGAACCACTTCGTCGCCCTTGATGCGGGCCTCGTACACGCTGCCGCTCACCACCTTGCTGCGGTCGCCGTCCTGTCCGATGAGCTGCGGAGCGTACAGCGGCGGGAACTTGGCCACGTTCAGATAACGGCGGACGTTGCGCACCACCACGTTGAACTTGCCGCCCGAGAACTGCAGCACCTGAGAGTAGGCATCGGTGTCGGTAGTCTGATAACCGCTGAGAATGATATAGTTCTTGCCGTCCTGTTTGAAGTGACGCACCAGCACGGGCTTCATGGAGGAGGGAATGTCGTACTCGCCTATCTGCTCAAGCTTGTTGCCGTTTTTCCAGACATAGGCGTTCAGCGTATTTTCGTTGAGCAGCAGTACTTCGTTTTTGCCGTCGCCGTTGATGTCGGCCACTTCCATGCCGAGACATTCAAAGCCGAGCATCTGACTGCGCACCTGGGCGGATTCGGATTCGGTGCCCTGATAGCGCAGGGAAGGATTGAGGTAGGTGTCGCCCTGTACGCGACCGCGGGTCTCGTTCATCACGAAGGCGCTGTTGGGAGAACCCGCCGTGCCGGACGATGCGGTACGGGTCACGTCGGTGCGGCCGAACACTTCGATGTTGATGCTGTCGGCCACATTCTGCAATCCGCCGATAAGCGCGTTCACCGGACTGGTGGAAGCTTCCTTCCACACTTTGCCGTCGGGAGAAAGCACGCTCACGTCGAGGCTGGCCTGATCACCCATGACGGTGATGCCGCCCCACACGACATAATCGGCCCCGAACTTGCGGCCCATGGAGGAAGCAGCATCTTTGGAAGCGGGAGCCTTTTCCTTCAATGCGGCATCCTGACGGTCCACGGGTTCGAACTGACCCTGAAGATAAAGACGGGAGGTCAGCATGGACGGTACGGCCTGTCCGAGATAAGAATAGCCCTGTGCGCCGGAGACCGCGAAAGGCGCCACCACATAGGTGGCCGCCATCGCGGGCACTTGCATCATCAGGAACAGAAGGGTAAATGCCCATATGGCGGGCAGAAAACGTCTGGACATAGAATACTCCTTGAAGGATTTGCAAGGCACTTTACACTTTCTCGCCCCAAACGGCAACAGCACGGCTCCGCCCTTTTTTGTAACAATTCGCCACCCCGGAACTATCTGGTGACCATGACCACAGCACGCCGCTCTTTCCGTTTCGCCTGCTCCCCGGAAGAAATTCCCGTGGCCGAGCAGATGCTCCGCCTTCAGGGCTTCCGTTTTGAATGCGACCCTTTTTTCGCCCCGGCAAGACGCCTTGTGGAAGAGCCCTTCCCGCTGGGCAGCAGCCTCGCGGGCTTCTTCGGGCTCATCTACATTCAGGACAGGGCATCCATGCTGCCGCCCATCGCCCTCGACCCGCCCAAGGGAGCGTCCGTGCTGGACATGTGCTCCAGCCCGGGCAGCAAGACCAGTCAGCTGGCCTGGCTGGTGGGGCCTCGCGGCATGGTGCTCGGCAACGAGCCTTCGCCCGTACGCCTTGCCAATCTCAGACGCAACCTGCACGTCATGGGCCTCACCCAGACCGTCACCTGCTGTCAGAGCGGGGAGAACATGCCTCTTCCCGACGCCTCGTGGGACTACATTCAGCTTGACCCGCCCTGCTCCGGCTGGGGGACCGTGGAAAAGAATCCCCGCGTCATGGACATCTGGAAGGACGACAAGGTGGCCCCGCTCATCCGTCTGCAGAAAGATCTGCTGCGCGAGGCGGAAAGGCTGCTGCGCCCGGGCGGCGTGCTCGTCTATTCCACCTGCACCACCGATGTGGAAGAGAACGAGAAACAGGTGCTTTTCGCCCGCGAAGAGCTGGGACTTGTGCAGGAGTCTCTCCCCGACGTGCCGGGCTTCGACCTTCAGCCGCCGCAGGGCTGCGAAGGCGTATGGTGTCTTTCGCCGAAAATGGGCGACACACAGGGCTTTTTCGTGGCGAGATTCCGCAAGGCGGGCCGCGCCGAAGGCCCTCTTCCCTATACCGATGCTCCCGTGCAGGCGGAAGTGCTCCATGAAGAGGAACTCCGCCGTCAGGGGCTGGATCCGCGCCGCGTCCACGCCGAAATAGGTCTGTTCGGTTCAAGCCTGCACGCGCTGCCCGTCCCCGCTCTCGCCATGCTGCCCGAGTCGCTGCACTGGCAGGGGCTGTATATGGGCAAGGCCGGAAAAAACGGCGAGATGCGCCTCTCCCCGCGCATACGCATCGAGGGCCCGGGCGCCCATGTGGACATGGAAGGCGAGGAGGGACTCAGACTCATTTCCGGACTTCTGCAGGGACAGAGCCTGCCGGCTCCCGCTTCCGTGCCGTCCGGGGCGCGCACCGCGCTGCTGCGCTGGAACAATCTGCCTCTCGGCAGACTGAACATCAAAAATAAGCGTCTCATCTGGTCGGAACGCTGACGCCTTCGCAGGAGACTCTCCTCTCCCGGCATCAAGGCCCGGCGCACCTGTGCGCCGGGCTCACAGTTCCAGTCGCTCCACACGCATGTCGGCGCGGCCGTTCTTGCGCGCCAGAAGCAGTACGAAGACGGCCGGAGCGTCGCGTCTGGTGAAGACGAAACGCAGTACTTCCGGATGCAGCCTCGCGGGCAGCGCGGCCAGCATCTCCGCCGTGCGTTCCGCGCCGCTCACCGCCGCAAGCAGACCGCCGTTTTCAAGCATCCCGTCCGCCGCGGAAAAAAAGGCCGGAAAGGTGCGGGTATCACCGAAAAGGGCCGTACGGCGCATGTCCGAAGGCGGCAGACGTCCCGTCCCCTCGCGCCTCCACGGCGGATTGCAGAGCACGGCGTCAAAAAGCGGCAGCGCCCGCCCTTCCACCACGCCTCCCGGCTCCAGGGCGGCTCTTGTTGCGCGCAGGCTCTCCCTGACGGCCACGTCCCCCTGCACCGCAAAAAAACGCGAAGAGACCCCGAGACGGCAGGCATTGCGCCGTGCCGCCGCCACAAGCTCCGGCTGAAGCTCCAGTCCCACGGCCTTCCATAAGGGTTTCCTGCGCAGAACGGAAAGCGCCACCACGCCGCAGCCCGTGCCCAGATCCGCCACGACCGCATCTTCCGGCAGCGAAGCCTCCGCGGCCATGTCGGCCAGAAGCAGCGCATCGATGCTGAAACGAAAACTTCCCTCCGGCTGCTCCAGCCCCGCAGGAAACGCTTCCGCGCCCGTCCGTCCCTCTGCCGTCTTCATGCCCCATCTCCCCATTCCTTCATTGCGCAACTTCTCCGTTCCCGCTATAACAGGGCAGTTTCCCGGGAGAATCTCCCGGCCGTTCACCCCTTCCCGTCGCGAGTCTTCCATGTTCCGAGCCGACCTGCACATCCATTCCCGTTTTTCCCGAGCCACGAGCTCACGTCTCACGATTCCCCATCTGGCCGCATGGGCGGGAGTCAAGGGCATAGACGTTCTGGCCACGGGCGACTTCACGCACCCCGTCTGGAGACAGGAGCTGCGCGACGCGCTGGAGACGGACGAAAACACCGGCCTTCTGCGTCTGAAAAAACCTCTCGAACAGGAAGACGTAGCCCGCGAAATCCCGCAGCTCGCGGGGATGAACGCCCGCGACCCCTACTTCATGCTGGAAGCGGAGATCAGTTCCATTTACAAGAAAAACGGCGCGGTGCGCAAGATACACAGCCTCGTCTATGTGCCGGACTTCGCTTCCGCCGACAGGCTGTGTGAAAAGCTGGAGGCCATCGGCGAAAACACCGACGCCGAG
>CASFUJ010000016.1 GCA_949297645.1 uncultured Desulfovibrionaceae bacterium | reverse complement strand
CGCAAGGCCGCACGCGCCCGAACCGAGCCACCAGAAGGCGGGCGCGCCCACCTGCCAGGCGAGACCGGCCATGCCGATGGTGGCGGACCCGCCGATGCAGGAAGCCATGATGGAAAAGCCCGTGTGCAGCGCGCCTGAGGAGCGGCCGTTCACGAAAAAGGCGAGAGCCCCGCGGGAGCGCCGGGCGTCCAGCGCGCCGAGGCCGAGAAGAAAGGCGGCATACAGGCAGAATATCAGCAAGAGAAGACTCCTTCATCCACAAAAGGCGTTCCGCCGTGCTTTGCGGCGGAGCGCACGGCGGCAAGCATGGCCTGCGAAAGCGTTTCCAGCTCCTCATCCGACACGATAAAGGGCGGCATGACATAAACCGTGCGGCCGAAGGGACGAATCCACACCCCGCATGCCACGAAGAAGTCCTGCCAGGCCTCCACATCCACGCCTTTTTCCATTTCCACCACGCCTATGGCTCCGAGCACGCGGACATCCGCAACGCCGGGTACGGCGCGGCAGGGCGCAAGGCCCGCTTCAAGCTTCTGCCGGATGTGTTCCACCTTCTCCTGCCAGGGCGAGGCGCAAAGCTCATCGAGGCTTGCGCAGGCCACGGCGCAGGCAAGGGGATTGCCCATGAAGGTGGGACCGTGCATGAACGCGCCGCCGCCGTGCGCCGCGTCCGCCCCGGAAATGACGGAGGCCACCTTCTTCGTGGCGGCCACGGCAGAGAGCGTCATCATGCCGCCGGTGAGCGCCTTGCCTACGCACATGATGTCCGGCGTGACGCCCGCAAAGTCGCAGGCGAACATTTTTCCCGTGCGGCCGAAACCGGTGGCGATTTCATCGGCGATGAAAAGCACGCCGAGCTCGTCGCACAGCGCGCGAAGACGCCGCAGGTATGCGGGATGATAGAACCACATGCCGCCCGCGCCCTGCACCACGGGCTCCACCACCACGGCCGCCGTTTCTCCCGCATGAGCGCGAAGGGTCTCTTCCATGGGCGCGAAGCTCTCCTCCCTGTAGGGCGCGTCAAAGCGGCAGGCGGGGCGCTCCACGAAAATCTGCTTCGTCAGCACGCCGGAAAAAAGCGCATGCATGCCCGTCACCGGGTCGCACAGGGACATGGCCCCCAGCGTGTCGCCGTGATAGGCCCCCCGGAGCGCCACGAAGCGGCACTTTTCCCCGCGCCCGGCCGACTGCCAGTACTGAAGCGCCATCTTCATGGACACTTCCACGGCCACGGAGCCGGAGTCGGCCGGAAAGATATGTTCAAGTCCGGCAGGCAGCAGCTTCAGCAGGCGGCGGCAAAGCTCCACGGCGGGCGCGTGCGTGAGCCCGCCGAACATGACGTGGGAAAGCCGCGCGGCCTGCCGCTGAAGGGCGCGCACCAGACGCGGATTGCCGTACCCGTGCACCCTGCACCACCAGGAGGACATGCCGTCCACAAGGCTCGTGCCGTCGGAAAGAAAGAGGCGCGCGCCTAAAGCGCCCGCCGCCTCGCGCACGGGCAGGGGCTGAAGGGCCGACGTGTAGGGATGCCACAGATGCGCCCTGTCGAAGGCAAGGCGCTCCTTGGCCCCCTCATCCTCTTCTGGAGACGCGGCCAGCACGGCCGCCGCCTTTTCGAGCCTTGCGGCCATAACGTCCCAGCAGCGCCCGTCGGAGGAGGAAAAATGTTCTTCATAGGGGATGTCCGCCAGAAGCGGCACGCCGCGCTTCGCCCCTTCTTCGGCAAGACGCCCTGCGTTGTCGCCAAGAATGAGTTCTTCGGCCTCCGGACGCGTGCCCGCGTCCGTATGCGCAGGCGGCGCGACGCGGCAGAGCACCATGCCCGCCGCGCGAAGTCCGGCCATCTCCAGAGCCTCCAGCGAAAGCAGCGCGTGATTGAGGCAGCCCAGGCGGTTGGCCACCACAAGCAGCACGGGAAAGCGCAGTTCCCGCATGAGGTCGAGCATGTTCTCGTCTTCGTTCAGCGGAACGTACAGACCGCCCGCCCCCTCAAAAAGGGTCACGCCCTCTTCTGCCACGGCCTCGCGGCATGCCTCTGCCAAAGAGGATACGTCAAGGCGCGCGCCCTCAATCTGCGCGGCCAGATGGGGCGAGACGGGAGTGCGGAAGCAAAAAAGCGCCCTGCCCTCGCCTCCGGCCTTCTTCCAGCAGACCACGTCCGGCGCTTCCGGCCCGTCTTTTGTCTCCCTGCAGCCCGTCTGCACGGGCTTTACGGCAAAGGCCGGAACACGCGCCTTCGCAAACGCGCGCAGAAGGCCCGCGGTCACCGTGGTCTTGCCCGCGTCGGTATCCGTCCCCGTCACGAAAAAGGCCCTCATGCCTTCACCCCCAGGGTGCGCATCACGGCAAGGTCGGCCTCGAAGGCCGCGCCTGAGGTGGTGAGATAATCGCCCGTCATCATGCCGTTGGCTCCGGCCGCGTACAGCCAGCTCTGCCATTCGCCGAGCACATGCCCGCGCCCGCCCGCAATGAGAATGTCCTTTTCCGGATGCACAAGACGGAACATGGCGATGGTGCGAAGCGCTTCGGCAGGCTCAAGACGGGGCATGTTCTCAAGACGCGTGCCCTTGATGGCGTGCAGGAAGTTCAGAGGAACGGAATCCGCCCCCGCCTCCGCGAGAGTGAACGCCAGCTCCACGCGCTGCTCGCGGCTCTCGCCGAGGCCGATGATACCGCCGGAGCACACTTCCATGCCCGCCTCGCGGGCCACGCGCAGACTCTCCACATCCCTTTCATACGGATGCGTGGTGCAGATGTGCGGAAAATAGCTCTCCGCCGTTTCCAGATTGTGATGATACCGCGTCATGCCCGCCTCGCGGTAACAGGCGGCGCGCTCCGGCGTAAGAATACCGAGGGAGCCGCACACCGCCATGCCCGTTTCGCGGATGATGCGCTCCACCGCCAGGCACAAAGGCTCCACGTCCGCCTCGCCCAGCATGGTGCCGCTCGTCACGATGCTGAAGCGCTTCGTACCGTGGGAGGCCGCCTCCGCCGCCCGGCGCACAAGCGTGTCCTCATCCACAAAGGGATAGACAGGAGCATCGGTTTCATGATGTGCTGACTGCGCGCAGAACGCGCAGTTCTCCGGACAGCGTCCGGACCTTGCGTTGATGATGCCGCAGTTGAAAAAGGAGGGCGCGCGCGCAGCGCGTACCACACCGGCCACGGCAAGCATGTCCGGCGTGGCGGAAGAGGGAAGATGAAGAAATTCCTCCGCTTCCCTGCGGGACAGAAGCGGCCCCTCGCCGGGAACGGAAAGACGCTGAAGAACGGTGGAAAGAAGGCTGTCCATAAGTGTTTCCTGATAAGAGAATGAGGGATTCCTTCTTTTAGCCGCACATGTTTTAATGTCAACTTAAAAAATCTGTATTTCGGTTGACAATTGACGGTTTCCTTTCTGGAGGGGCATGATGAAAGACGAGATTCCCATGCGGGACCGCATACTGGATTCTCTGGCGCAGAACGGCGCGGACGACTGGCTTTCCGGGGAGGCGCTCTCCCGCCGTTTCGGCGTCAGTCGCGCCGCGGTGAGCAAGCACGTCTCAGCCCTGCGCGAAGAAGGGCACATCATTGAGTCGGTACCGCGGCGGGGCTACCGGCTCATTTCCCGGGCCGACCCGTGGGCGGACGACGATGCGCGCGAGGGCCTGCGCACGCGCGTGCTCGGTCAGGCGGAATGGATATGGCTCAAGGAAACGGGGTCCACCAATCAGGTGGCCGCCCTCGAAGCCATGCAGGGCGCCGGAGAAGGGCTGGTGGTGGTGGCGCGCCGCCAGAACGAGGGCCGGGGCAGCAAAGGGCACCGATGGTTCAACCTGCCGGGCAGTCTCAGCTTCTCCGTACTCACCAGACCCTGCTGCCCGCCGGAAAAACTGGCCGCGCTGCCGTATCTCGCCATGGAGGCCTGCGCTGCCGCCGTGGAGAAAAGCTGCGGCGTCACGCTGGAAAAGCGCCGGCCCAACGACCTTTTTCTCAACGACCGCAAGGTGGTGGGCATACTGGTGGAAAGCCTGTTTCACAACGCCGACCTGCAATGGGCCGTGGTGGGCATAGGCGTGAACGTCAACGTTCCCCCTGCGGCCGTTCCGCCGGAACTTGAAGGTATTGCCTCGTCGCTCTACGCCGAGACGGGCACGGCCTTCAGCGTGACGAAACTTCTCAGGCACATTCTGGAGGAGCTGGAAGAGCGCCTCCTTCCCGGGGCATGAAAAAAGGCCCTTGCGGGCCCCGTTCATAAGACGTCCATCCGGCGTCCCTGAAAAACGCAGAGGGAAAAATTCCCCCTGCGCCTTCTCTCAATAGTAGTATTCGTTTTCCCGCCGCGTCTGGAGTTTTTCGGTAAAGGCTGCTGCAAAGGCGTTGTAGGCCGGAATATCCATGTTCTTCGCGCCGTGGGGGCAGATGCGGATACAGCGGAAGCAGGAGAGGCAGGTATCGGCAAGTGTCACGCAGTCTTCGGCGACGGCGTGCACGGGACAGGCCTTCACGCAGAGGCCGCAGTGCACGCACGCCTCGGACGTGAGCGGGCGGAACTTGCCGCCGCCTCCGCCGTCGCGGTACGGTCTGTTGCCCGGAACGGCGACTTCCGGAGCCGCTCCGTCGCGGGCAAAGGCGCGAACGGCAAAATCCCCGTCCGCCGCAAGGTCGTTTTCATCGGGGCGGTCCACCTGAATACTGCCGAAGGTATGACGGCCCACCAGCGCGGCCGCGCCCACCACCGTGAAGCCCTGCTCCTTCGCCATGTCTGCAAGCTCCAGAAGCGCGTCGTCATAGTGCCGGTTGCCGTAGGTCACCGCCACGATGCATCTCGTGCCGTCGCCGCTGAAGCGGGAAAGGCGCTCTTTCGCCACCGCAGGAATACGTCCGGCATAGACGGGCGCGCCGAAGATGACAAGATCCTCCCGGTCGAAGCGGCGCGGCTCCGGGTTCTCCACGGCCGTGACGTCCACGGACTCTTCCCCGCCGCCCAGACGGCGGGCCATGGCTTCCACACTCTTCTTCGTATTTCCCGTAGGGGAAAAATACACGACGGTCACCTGTTTCATCTGCTGTCTCCCGATGCTGTTCCGGTTGAAGCGCGTGCCGGGCAGAGCGGCATACGCACGGTATCGTTCAGAATAACAGCCCTGCTTCTCCCTTTCAAGGGGAGAATGTCACGCCCGGCGCCTCATGCCCCTCTTCCGCTCCAGAAAGGGCAGCAGCACGCCCTCGACCAGCAGCACCAGCAGGATGTTCATCTGCCAGGCAAGCAGCATGCTCACCACCGTGTGGGAAAGAAAATGCTCTCCGCGCATCATCTGATAAAGGCCCATGGTCCAGCCGAGAGCAAGAGCGGCCGCAAGCGCCGCCGCCTTTGCCCGGCGGGAGGAGAAGCAGAAAAAGAGCATGGTGAGGGCAAAGCCGCCGGAAGCATGTCCGCCGGGAAAACAGCGGCCCCCGGAAGCCGGTACGGAGGCCGAAAAAAGATGCCTGTAGGGAGCATCGCCGCCGAACAGCGCAAGCTGCCGGGGACAGTAGATACCGGTGACGGCCTTCAGCGAGGCCACAAGAAGCGGCGTAGCCGCACAGGAAAGCGAAAGCAGAAGGCCTGCGCGCACCCACGCCCTGCGACGAAAAATGAGCCCCGCGACGAAAAGCAGCACCGACAGCACGCCCACCGCGGCCACGCCCCGCTTCATGCCGTCATAGAACAGCCGGCGCCAGGCATTGTGTGCGGCCGCGTCTATGAGCCAGGTTCCCCGGACGGCGTCATACCACTGCCGCTGCACGAGGATATCAAGCCCGGTACGGCTCTCCGCCAGCAGCGCAAGCGCGAGAAGAAGCAGACAGAACGCCGTCTGTACGGCGCCTGCACGAAAAGAGAGCGTCACGCCGTCTTCCTCATTGCGCGCTCAGGCAGCTCCATGGTCACGCGAAGCCCGCCTTCCCTGCGGTTTTCCGCCCAGATGCGGCCGTGATGCGCGCGCACGGCGCTCTCGGCAATGGCAAGCCCCATGCCCGTGCCGCCGCTTGCGCGCTGACGCGAGGCGTCCACCCGGAAGAACGGCCGGAATATCTGCTCAAGCGCCTCCGCAGGCACGCCGGGCCCGCCGTCCTCCACCACGATACGGCATCCGTTCCGCGCCTTTTCAAGGCGCACCGACACGCAGCCGTCGTCCGGCGTGTGGCGCAGGGCGTTGCGCAGCACGTTCTCCACCGCGCAACGCAGCATGTCTGCGTCAGCGTCAAGCGGCAGCGAGGCTGGAAGCGAAGCCTCCACCATGCAGCCGCGCATGCTGCCCTCGAAGCGCACGTCCTCGGCCGTCTCGCGCACCAGAGCCGCGACGTCCGCAAGACGGAAGCTGCTCTCGCGCGACTCCATGCGGGAATACTCCAGTATGCTCGCGATAAGCGCGTCCATGCGCTCCGCCTCGAGACCGAGCCTGTCCAGAAGCTCCGGAGACACCTTTTCACGGCGCAGAAGCTCCACGGCCACGGAAAGACGCGTGAGCGGGGAACGAAGCTCATGCGACACCGCGGCGAGCAGTTCCTTCTCCCGCGCGCGCTCCCTTTCACGCCTCTCCGCCATGGTGTTGAAGGCGCGGGCCAGCAGGCCGAGTTCGTCCTTCCTGTCCGCCATGTCCGGCGCTATGCGCGCCGACAGCTCGCCTGCGGCAAGACGGCGAATCACCGACGTGAACTGTCCGATGACGTTCTTGAGGAAACTGATGAGAACGGACGTCTCCAGCGCCGCCACGATGAAGGTGAAGAACGCCCAGAGCAGCACCTCCTGAACCGAGGAGAAGACCTTGCCGTCGCTCTGGAGCATTTCGGCCGCCACATACTCGCCGAACTCGCCCAGTATGGCGAAGACGGCGATGAACAGAAACACATAGATATATATCTTCCGGAACATGGGCTGGGAATCCCAGAAGGCGACGAGACGTGCGTACAGTCTTTTCATGAGCGTTCTTCCTGCGGCATGACGTACATGTATCCCGCGCCGCGGATGCTTCTGATGCGCTCCGACCCGTCGGCGCAGGGGCCGAGCTTGCGCCGCACGCGGCTTATCTGCATATCCAGCCCGCGCTCCAGGGGCATGGCCTCCCGCCCGAACACGGCGCGGCTGAGCTCATCGCGCGAGACCACCGTGCCCGCCGAGGCCAGCAGCGCCCTCAGAACCCGGTACTCCTGCCCGCTGAGCATAATCTCCTCCTCTCCCTTCCAGGCCTTCATGGCCCCGTCGTCCAGACGCAGATCCCCGTAGTCCGTGCGCAGTACGGGCTGCACGCGACGCATCACCGCGCGCACGCGCGAGAGCAGCTCCCGCGGGTTGAAGGGTTTGGGCAGATAGTCGTCCGCGCCCATGTCCAGGCCCCGCACCATGTCTCCGGCATCGCCCCGGGCGGTGAGCATGACGACGGGCAGGGAAGAAAACTGCCTGTCCCTGCGCAACGTTCTCAACACCTCAAAGCCGTTCTTTTCCGGCAGCATGACGTCGAGAATGACCATGTCCGGCCTCCTGCTCCGCACGGCCTCCAGCGCTGAGCGCCCGTCGTGGGAAAAACGGCAGACGATGTCCTCCGGCCGGAAATAGTCTTCCAGCAGATGGCACAGTTCCTTGTCGTCATCAATAATAAGTATCTCGATCATGGTATCTCCCGGCGCCGCGAAGGTGCCCTTGCGAAAAGCACGGCACGGACTTTTCTCCGTTTCTTCTATAACACCTCACGCGCCGCGGCGGCAACGACGTCGCCGCCCCTGTTACGCTTCGTTACAGACAGGATAAAAAAGCTCTGTAAAAATTTTATCACGACCGGCACTTTTTTCCGCAACTCAGACAAAAGAGAAGAAAAAATCATCGCCTTTCTTCGTAAAACAGGCTTTTCTCCTCTCTGCTGATGTATAATTTATTGAAATTCTGCTTCGACGACCATGCCGTTACGCTTTGTTACGCCGAGAGCAATGCCAGTTTTTCCTCCTGCAACTATAGTGGACCTTCCTTCATCTACAGGAGAACTTTCATGCTTCGTTGCAAGAACACCCGGGTCTGGTACCTCATGCTGCTGCTTCTGCTCTGGCTGGCCGTGAACGCCGCCGTGAGAACCGTACTGCTCGTCATGGCGCACAACGCGATACAGGCGACGCCCGACGCTCAGACGACGGCGCTCATCTTTCTGCGCGGCGCCCTCAACGACCTTTTCCCCTATGTTTTTCTCGTCCTGCCGCTCCTGCCCTTCCTGCTGCTGAAAAAAAATCTCTGGGGCGGTCGGAAGGGACGCGCCGCGGCGTCCGTCATCTTCTGGATATATGCCTGCGCCTTCCTGTTCGGAGCCGTAGCGGAGACGCTGTTCTGGGAAGAATTCGGCAGCCGCTTCAACTTCATCGCCGTGGACTACCTCGTCTATACCACGGAAGTGCTCGGCAACATTGCGGAATCCTATCCCGTCATCCCCCTTCTTTCCGCCGTGGCCGCCTGCGCCGCCCTGGCTTCCCTGTTTCTTCTGCGCCCGTTCTGGAAGCGCGTTCCGCTGCCTGCGCCGCGCTCGCGCGCTCTTGCCGTCGCCTGTCCGGTCATGCTCTGCGCCGCCTTCCTGTACACGCCCCTCACCTCTCCCGACAGACTGGAAAAGGAGCTTTCCGCCAACGGCGTCTGGTCGCTTTTTTCCGCCTACCGGCACAACGCCCTGGACTACCGCGCCTTCTACCCCGTGATGGACGAAGACAAGGCCGCCCTGCTGGTGCGTCGCGCGCTCACGGAAGAAGGAACGCGCTTCGTGGATGAGCCCGGCGCAGAGGAGGCGGCCGCGCCCGCCCTTGCCGGGACAGGTTCCTCAGCCCGGCCCGAATGGCGGCGGGACATCGCCCCCCTGCGCCCCGAATGGCGGCCCAACGTCATCCAGATCGTGGTGGAGAGCCTCGGCAGCAACCTGCTCGGCGAAAACACGCCGAACCTGAACCGCCTTCTGGACGAAAGCCTTTCCTTCTCAAGCCTCATGGCCACGGGCACGCGCACGGTGCGCGGCATAGAGGCCCTCACCCTCTCCCTGCCCCCGACCCCGGGCTCCTCCATCGTGCGCCGTCCGGGCTGTGAAGGCCTGTTCAGTACGGGCACCGTCTTCCGGGAAAAAGGCTACGACACGGCCTTCATCTACGGCGGCTTCGGCTATTTCGACAACATGAACGCCTTCTTCTCCGGCAACGGCTTCCGCATCGTGGACCGCGCCGCCGCCTCCGGCGGGGACATCACCTTCGCCAACGTCTGGGGCATGTGCGACGAGGACCTCTTCCGCATGGCCCTGCGCGAGGCGGACGAACAGTACCGGCAGGGCCGCCCCTTCTATCAGTTCGTGCTCACCACCTCCAACCACCGGCCCTTCACCTACCCCGACGGCAAAGTGTCCATTCCCTCCGGCACGGGCCGGAAGGGCGCCGTGGCCTATACCGACTACGCCGTCGGCGCGTTTCTGAAGGAGGCGGAAAAACGCCCGTGGTTCGGCAATACCGTGTTCATCCTTTCCGGGGACCACACCTCCAGCGCAGCCGGACATACGAACCTGCCGCCGGAGCGCTACCGCATTCCCGCCATCTTCCACAGCCCCGGCAACATCGCGCCCGGTCGCGTGGACACGCTGTGCAGTCAGGCGGACATTCCCCCCACCCTGTTCGACCTTCTGGGCTGGTCGTACCGCTCGGGCTTCTTCGGGCGCAGCGTACTGCGCATGACGCCGGAGCAGGGCCGGGCGTGGATAAGCACCTACCAGATTCTCGGCCGCCTGACGCCGGAGAGCCTCGTGTCCATGGAGCCCCTGCAAAAGCCCGTGGTGCTCTCCTGGCAGGGAAGCGGCAATCCCGGGCTGCCTGTGGATGAAGAGCAGGCCCGACGCAGAACGGCCGAGGCCGCGGCCGACTATCAGTTCGCCCACGACGCCTTCAGCAACGGATGGCTGAAGGAGGAGCTCATACAACGTTCCTCCCTCTGAGCGCTCACTGCATGAAAAAGGGTTGACATAACGCCCTTCGGGAGAGAAAGCCTTGCCCGTGTCCCTGCCTGTTCCGGGGCACGGGCTTTGTTTCAGCGCCGCCTGCCGAACGCGCCGGGCGACCGTTCCCCTTTCTCCGTTCCTTCCGGAACGGCTTCAACGTCTGCGTCATCATGCAAAAGGAAACAAAAAACATGTGGCTCGTCCTTGCGCTTCTCTCCGCCGTATTCGCGGCGCTCACGTCCATTCTGGCCAAAGTGGGCATAGAAGGCGTGGATTCCAATCTCGGCACCGCCATACGCACGCTGGTGGTCTTCTTCATGGCCTGCGGCATGGTGTATCTCACCGGCGCAAAGGTGAGTCTGACGGACATCGGCATGAAGACCTGGGTCTTTCTCGTGCTTTCGGGACTGGTCACCGGGGCCTCGTGGCTGTGCTACTTCAAGGCCCTGCAGATAGGCGACGTGGCCAAGGTGGCCCCCATAGACAAGACGAGCATCGTGTTCACCATAGTCATGGCCGTCGTCTTCCTGCATGAAGAGCTCACGCTGAAAGCCGCGGCAGGATGCGCCCTCATCGCCGCAGGCACGCTTCTCATGGCTCTGTAGGCCGCCGTTTCGCGGGCGGGACGCCGAAGCCGGGCAGCGCATCTCCCGAAACATGCCCCATCCTGCGCGGTCCGCGCTCCCCCCGCCCCTGCGGATTGCTCCCCCTGCGCTTCGCTTTCTTTCCCCCCGGAAGCGAAGGGAAGAGGCGCGTTGCCCGCCTGCGACCGCCGCCCTGCGGCAGTCCCTGCGCGGCTGCGCCCTCCGGTAACGGTTCGTCCGGGAAAAATGCCCCCTCCCTTCCGGCAAAGGAAAGGGCCGCCGCGACCTTCCCGTCTCCGCCCCCTCTGCCGAACAGGGGCTGCCCGGAAAAGCCGTCCGCACCTTGTTTCCCGGCTCCCCGCGCACGGCCGCGCGTACCGTCCCGCATCTCTCGGAACATGCCTCCCCTGCGCAGTCCGCGCTTCGCCCGTCTGCCCCCGCCCCTGCGGATTGCCCCCTGCGGACCGCCCTCTATTATCCCGGAAACGAAGTGGAGGAGAAAACAGAGCTTCTTCCCTCGGACAGGCCCCGCGCCCTTTGCCCGCATTGCTCTTCACCGCCTGCGGGGCGGGCTCTTTCAGACGGAAAGCGGTTCCAGCCCCGCGCCGGACGGCACGGGCCGCCGTCTTCTTCTGCGCAGGGCCCCTTTTTCGCCGCAGGAGGTTGACTTTTCCTCCGCCATCGTGAACTATTGAACGAAGTGTCTTTGTTTCCCCTTCTACCAGAGAGGCCTGCGCATGGAGTTCCTTGAAAGGATAGTCTCCTTTTCCAACGATGTTCTGTGGTCCTATGTTCTTATCGTCATGCTTATCGCCCTGGGCTTGTGGTTTTCCCTGCGGACGGGCTTCGTTCAGCTGCGTCTTTTCCGGGAAATGCTGCGCCTGCTCCGGGAAGGCGTGAACCATGAGGGCGGCCACACCCACATAAGTTCCTTTCAGGCCTTCTGCATCAGCACCGCCTCGCGCGTGGGCGTGGGCAACATCGCGGGCATAGCCATCGCCATCATGGTGGGCGGCCCGGGCGCCATTTTCTGGATGTGGGTCATCGCCGTCATCGGAGCCGCCTCCGGTTTCGTGGAAAGCACCCTCGCCCAGATATACAAGGTGCGCGACCCCAGAACCTTCGGCTTCCGCGGCGGCCCGGCCTACTATATCCGCAACTGCCTCGGCAGCAGCAAGGCCGCGGCGCTCTTTGCCGTGCTCATCTCCGTCACCTTCGGCCTCTGCTTCAACTCCGTTCAGTCCAACACCATCTCGCTTTCCCTGAACGCCACCTTCGGCCTTGACCGCGCCGCGGCGGGCGCCGTTCTCACGGTGCTCTCGGCCATCGTCATTTTCGGCGGACTGAAGCGTATCGCCCACCTCAGCAGCTGGCTCGTGCCCGTCATGGCCACGCTCTACCTGCTGCTCGCCCTCGTCATCATCATCATGAATCTGCCGCAGCTTCCCGGCATGATCCTCACCATCGTTTCCAGCGCCTTCTCGCCCGACGCCGCCGTGGGCGGCATAGGCGCCGCCATCCTCACCGGCGCCAAGCGCGGCCTGTTCTCCAACGAAGCAGGCATGGGTTCCGTACCCAACGCCGCGGCCACGGCCTTCGTCTCCCATCCCGTGAAGCAGGGCCTCGTGCAGGCGCTCGGCGTGTTCGTGGACACCCTGCTCGTGTGCACGGCCTCGGCCTGCATCGTGCTGCTCTTCGACGGCTACGCCGACGCGGGCAAGACCGGCATCGAACTCGTGCAGCTCGCCCTCACCTCGCAGCTCGGCAGCCTCGCAGGCGTGCTGCTCTCCGTCATGGTGTTCATGTTCGCCTTCAGCTCCATCGCGGGCAACTACTACTACGGCGAGAGCAACATCCAGTTCTTCAGCACGAACCCCGTCTATCTGCTCGTGTTCCGCATCATGGTGGTGGGCATGGTGGCCTTCGGCTCCGTGGCCGAACTGCCCTTCGTGTGGAACCTCGCCGACCTGTTCATGGCGCTCATGGCCATCGTGAACCTCGTGGCCATCGCCCTTCTCGGCCGCAACGCCTTCATCGCGCTCAAGGACTATCAGTCGCAGAAGAAGGCCGGTGTGGCCGACCCTGTGTTCCACCCCGAACTTCTGCCCGACCAGCGCGGCATAGAAGCCTGGGGCAGGGACGCCTGATCCATCCTGATTCATGAAAAGCGGCCGCCCCGGACGGGCGACCGCTTTTTTTTGCGCCCGCATGCGACCCTTCCGGCATGCAACTTTTCTCACAAAACAGGAAATACGGAAGATAGTCGTATGATATGTGATGCAGAACACCGTGACATCCTTTCTTTTCCTGCAACACGGAGCATCGAAGCCCCCTAAAAAAAGAGACGATTGACAAAAAAGCACGACGATGGAATTCTTTTCACGATAACAGTCTCTTCTCTCCCGGAAAAGGATACTGCGTCATGAAGAGCTCTTTCCTGTCCATTCCCTCTCCCCCCGGAGGAAGCCCTCTGTTCAGTCTTCCGGGCGGCGGAATCCTGCCTCCGCCGGACATGGAAACCTGCCGGAACCATCTTCTGAGCTTCAGCCGGGAAATTTCCGTGTCGCGCGGCGCAAAGCTCATGATGGACCGGGTGCACTACGTTCTGGAAGGCGTCGTCGCGCTCACGGCCGTCTCCGCCACAGGCAGTCGCCATGCGCTGGTCTATTTCGAGCCGGGGGACCTTCTCGGCTTCAGCCCTTCGGTCAACCACGTCTATTCCATTCCGCATGAGGCCTTCGATTTTCTGCTGTTCAACGAATCTCTGGCCATGTTCGCCAAAACGCCCTGCCGTCTCATCTGCACGGAGCACAGGGATTTCATCCGGCACATGGACGAGGAGCCTCTGAAAAGCCTGCTCATGCGCGGACTGGCCGGCAATCTTCTCAAGGTCATCGTGCAGTTCGTGAACAACTGCACCCTTCCGGCTTCAGTACGCGTGTGCCGCATGCTTTCGGTGTTCATGGAAAAGGACCCGCCCCATCTTCTGCCCCGTTACCTCACGCACACGGAAATCGCAGGCCACCTTTCCCTGCACGTCATGACCGTGACCAAAATCTTCCAGACCCTGCGCCGGGAAGGGATACTCGACAGAGAACACGGGCAGACCTTCGTCCGGGAACCCGGGAAACTGCTCAGTCTCGCCTCACAGCATACGCTTCTTCCGTCCCGGTCCTGACCTTCTTCCCCACGGCGACGGATTTCGAGACTGCATCATCTGTCATGTGACGTTTTTCATCATTCATACACCGCATGGCTTCTTCCGCGTGCCCCGGACGCGATCCTCCCCTTTTTCCGCAGAAAGAGAAAAAAAACGCAATCCTAGTCTATGCTAGTTTTTTTCTGCCCGCTTCCGTCTATGATGACCGGCATCATACAAGGAATCATGGGCCGGCCGACTCCCTTCCTGCATCCTGTTCAGCTCTTCCATGAAGAGTTCTCCTCTTACGGATAACCGGAGGCCCCATGTCAGCCGCAAAAATTTCCGCAGGCGTCGTCATCCATACCGCCGTCGGCATCGCTCTCATGTTTCTCGGGCACGTTCTGCCGTGCCCTTCCCTGGTCGTTCCCGTCAACGACGCGCTCGTCGCCGCAGGTTTTCCCGCGGCGGACGGCAACGCCGTCATCGCCATCACCCGCATGGGCATGGTCAACGCCATGATATTCCTCGGCGTGGTCTATCTCTGGACCTTCGTCGATACGCTCTGGCCCTGCTTTCTCGGCGTGCTCATGCTGGCCTTCAGCGGCTTCACGTCCGCGCCGCAAGTACTCTCCTCCTTCCTCGGCAACCCCATGGTGGTGATGATCTTCTTCACCCTGTGCTTTGCCACCGCCCTCATCAGAAGCAACGTCGCCTCCTGGTTCGCGCAGTGGATACTGCGCCGCGACTTCATCATAGGCCGCCCGTGGATCTTCACCGCCGTTCTTCTGCTCGCCTCCTACTTTCTGGCATTCTTCGAACAGACCGCCATCTGCTTTCTCATCTGGCCCGTGCTCTACCGCATTTTCGACCAGGTGGGCTTCAAGCGTGGAGACAGATACGTTTCCGTCATGCTGGTCTATATCATCATCATGGCGCTGCTCTCCTTTGCTTCCGACCCGTTCAAGACCGGCGCCTTTGCCCTGCTCGGCAACATCTGGAGCATGGCGACGAACAATCCCGGCATGAACGTGCCCGCCCTGCCCGCGGCCTCCTACTTCTGCTTCGCTCTCGTCATCTCCCTGACCTCCATCGCCTGCCTGCTTCTTGCCATGCGCTTTCTCTTCCGTGTGGATGTCTCGCCCCTCATGAAGCTCGACCCCGAAGTGCTGCGCCGCGAGCCCCTGCCCCCCATGACCGGGTATCAGATCGGCGTGCTTGCGGCCTTCGCCCTGTTCGCCTGCTGGATTCTGCTGCCCGGCATCATCGGCAAGGAAAACGCTCTGGGCGCCTTCCTCGGCAGGAATTCCCTGCTGGCTCCTCTGGTGGCCCTGTTTATCGTGGGCTTCGTGCACCTTCGCGGCAAGCCCATCGCGGACATCAGCGAAACTGCGGCCGCCTATCCCTGGCGCATCTTCCTGCTCATCGCCGTGGCCATGCTTCTCGGCGACGCCATGACCGGCAAGGGCACCAACGTCACCTTGTTCATGGAATACGTCCTGCGCAACGCTCTTGCCGGTTTCGGCTATGTGCCTCTGTGCATCGCCGTGGTGCTGCTTGCCATCCTCTTCACCAACTTCTGCAACTCCGTGGTGTTCGGTCTCGTGCTCACGCCCGTGCTGCTTGCCATGTGCAACGCCTTCGACATGAACGCGGGTCCCCTCATGGCCTGCTTCATCTTCGCCGTGCTCATCGCGGCCTGCACGCCTGCGGCCTCGCCCTTTGCGGCCATGCTCTTCGGCAACACGGACTGGCTCTCCCCCCGGGAAATCGTCAGATGCAGCGTATCCGCCTCCGTCATCATCGCGGGCGTCGTCATCGTGGTCGGTATCCCTCTCGCCATGCTCATTTTCTGAACATCCGCCCGGAGACATCGTCTCCGGGCGCTGCAAAAAAACCGTCCCCTGTTCCCCTCTGCTCCGGAAAACGCTGCGGACTGAAGAAGGAGAGAAGCAAAAACCTTTTCCGGAACACGGGCTTCCTTCCCGCCTCTGCAGCAGCGGCTGTCCGTGCTTTTTTTTCATGATTCCGCACCGATAAAAACGGCTTTTTTCACAAAGCAAGAGCCGAACATGCGCTCCCGACTGCGGAGATTCCCCGGTCGTCCCCCTCTAGGAAAAACGGCCTTTTTTCCCGAAACAAGAAAAAATCTTCACAACACTAGTTTAAACTAGTTTCTTTTGTCCGCCTTCTCTCTATGCTAAGCGGCATCGGTCGAAAGAAAATGCGGGCAGGCCGATGGCTTTCCCGGCTTTTCTCCCATTACTCACGAAGCGCCTTTTCCGCTCCACAACCGGAGGCAAGCATGTCAGCCGCTAGACAACTTTCCCTGGGCACCCTCATCCACACCGTCATCGGCATCGGCCTCATGTTTCTGGGACATGTCCTTCCGTGCCCTTCCCTGGTCGTTCCCGTCAACGACGCCCTCGTGGCCGCGGGCTTTCCCGTGGCGGACGGCAACGCCGTCATCACCATCACCCGCATGGGTATGGTCAACGCCATGATATTCCTCGGCGTGGTCTATCTCTGGACCTTCGTCGATACGCTCTGGCCCTGCTTTCTCGGCGTGCTCATGCTGGCTTTCAGCGGTTTCACCCCCGCGCCCAAGGTTCTTTCCTCCTTCCTCGGCAACCCCATGGTGGTGATGATATTCTTCACCCTGTGCTTCGCCACCGCCCTCATCAAGAGCAACGTCTCCTCCTGGCTCGCCCAGTGGATACTTCGCCGCGACTTCATCATAGGCCGCCCGTGGACCTTCACGGCCGTCATTCTCGTGGCTTCCTATCTGCTCGCCTTCTTTGAACAGACCTCCATCTGCTTCCTCATCTGGCCCGTGCTCTACAGCATCTTCGACCAGGTGGGCTTCAAGCGCGGCGACAAGTACGTCTCCGCCATGCTCGTGTACATCATCATCATGGCGCTGCTCTCCTTCGCCTCCGACCCCTTCAAGACCGGCGCCTTCCTGCTGCTCGGCAACGTCTGGAGCCTCGCCTCAAGCAACCCCGGCATGAACGTGCCCGCCCTGCCCGCGGCCTCCTACTTCTGCTTCGCCCTCGTCGTGTCCCTGGTGTCCATCGCCATGCTCATGGCCGCCATGCGCTTCGTCTTCCGCGTGGACGTCTCTCCCCTCATGAAGCTCGACCCCGAAGTGCTGCGTCGTGAACCGCTCAAGCCCATGACCGGCTATCAGATCGGCGTGCTTGCGGCCTTCGCCCTGTTCGCCTGCTGGATTCTGCTGCCCGGCATCATCGGCAAGGACAACGCGATCGGCGCCTTCCTCGGCAGGAACTCCCTGCTGGCTCCTCTGGTCGCTCTGTTCCTCGTGGGCTTCGTGCACCTTCGCGGCAAGCCCATCGCCGACATCAGCGAAACCGCGGCCGTCTATCCCTGGCGTATTTTCCTGCTCATCGCCGTGGCCATGCTGCTCGGCGACGCCATGACCGGCAAGGGCACCAACGTCACCGTGTTCATGGAATACGTTCTGCGCAACGCGCTTGCGGGCTTCGGCTATGTGCCTCTGTGCATCGCCGTCATCCTGCTCGGCATCAGCTGCACCAACTTCTGCAACTCCGTAGTGCTCGGCCTCGTGCTCACGCCCGTGCTGCTCGCCATGTGCAACGCCTTCGGCATGAACGCCGGCCCCCTCATGGCCTGCTTCATCTTCGCCGTGCTCATCGCGGCCTGCACTCCCGCGGCCTCTCCCTTCGCGGCCATGCTCTTCGGCAACACGCAGTGGCTCTCCCCCAAGGAAATCGTGACCTACAGCGTGTCCTCCTCACTCATTATTGCGGGCGTCGTCATCGTGGTCGGCATCCCGCTCGCCATGCTCATCTTCTGATGTTCCGCGCATGCTCCGGCATGCGCCCCATGAACCAGCGCTCCCCCGGGGAGCAAAACATATGACAAGGAGACATCCCATGAACAAGTACGACGTCATCATCGTGGGCGGCGGGCCCGCCGGTCTCACGGCTTCCATCTATGCCGTGCGCGCCAACATGAAGACCCTGGTGCTGGACAAGCTCGCCCCCGGCGGCCAGATCATCAACACCAACGAAATCGCCAACTACACCGGCTTCGGCACCATCAACGGCGCGGAGCTGGCCATCAAGATGTTCGAGCACTCCCAGGAAGTGGGCGCGGAATTCGACTACAAGACCGTGACGGCCATCATCGACGAAGGCGACGTGAAGAAGGTGGTCTGCCTCGAGGACGACACCGTCTATGAGGCCTCCGCCGTCATCATCGCCACCGGCACCCGTCCCCGCCGTCTGCACATCCCCGGCGAAGAAGCCCACACCGGCGCGGGCATCAGCTGGTGCGCCATCTGCGACGGCGCGCAGTACCGCGGCAAGGACGTGGTGGTCATCGGCGGCGGCAACTCCGCCGTGGAAGAGTCCATCTATCTCGCCGGCATCGTGAACAAGCTCACCATCGTGACCATGTTCGACCTTACGGCCGATCCCTCCGCCTGCGACAAGCTGCGCGCCATGCCCAACGTGACCATCTACCCCTATCAGGACGTGCTTGAGTTCCTCGGCACGGACAAGCTCGAAGGCGTGCGCTTCAAGTCCACCAAGGAAGACGCCACCGAACGCACCGTCACCTGCGACGGCGTGTTCGAATACATCGGCCTCGAGCCCACCGCCTCCTTCTGCGCCGACCTCGGCATTCTCGACAGAACGGGCTGCATCGTGACCGACGCCTCCATGGCCACCGCCCGTCCCGGCATCTTTGCCGCCGGCGACATCATCGTGAAGGGCCTGCGCCAGGTGGCCACGGCCTGCGGCGACGGCGCCATTGCCGCGAACACCGCCTCCAAGTATGTGGAAAAACTGAGAGGATAGCCTCTCTTCGACCCTCGGCCCCGTACGGAAACCTCAACTTTTTCAAGGAGCATTCCCATGATCAAGGAAATCGACACCGCCGGATACGACAGCATGGACAAGTCCGGCGTCATGCTGGTGGAATTCTATTCCAAGACCTGCGGCCCCTGCAAAATGCTCTCCTTCGTTCTCAAGGACATCGACAAGAACGACCCCGAGTTCCGCATCTTCACCGTGGATTTCGACGCCAACCAGGACCTCAAGGAACGCTGCGGTGTCAAGGGCTTCCCCACCATGCTCTTCATGAAGGACGGCGCGGAAGTCTCCCGTCTCGAAGGTCTGAAGCAGAAGCCCGCCATCATTCAGGAAATCGAAAAGCTCAAGGCCTGAGGCCTGCCGGGAGCCGCTTCTTTGAAAACGGCTTCCCGCATGAGTGCGGCCGTACCGCCCGGTCAGAAAGGAACGGCAGGTTCCGGAAAGGCGGCACGCCGGACTCTGAGGCGTTTTCCATGTCATGTTCCGCCGCGCGTTCCCTTCGAAAATGAACGGAACAAAGCGCCGGATCCCGGCGTATCTCCGGCCGGAACGGCACGGAAAAGCGGCATGCCTTCCTCATCCGTCCGGCCGTATGACCGGAAACACTGCGCGTTTCAACCGTCATTTTTCCAAGATAAGGAGTCCCCGTCCATGAGCAGCAAAGTGATGCACACCTACAACGACCACCTCATCACCCGTCAGAACCGCGCCGAGAAGGAATTTCTCGCCGCCTTCGAAGCGGAAAAGCCCAGCCTTGAAAACGCCCACGTTCTGGTGAACCCCTACTTCATCAACCCCCTCTGCGCGCTCATCCTCTTCAAGAGCGAAAAGCCCGCCTCCGCCACCATGACCATTCACGGCAAGCGCAACGACCGTGAAAACATCGTGCACACCTTCCCGGAAGGCACGGACCATTTCATTCCGGTCATCGGTCTTTACGAGGGCATTTCCACCAACGTGACCGTGGAACTTTCCACCGGCGAGAAAAAGACCTTCTCCATCGCCTCCCAGCCGCTGCCCGAAGACGTGTGCCGCTGCCGCAACATCAACACGTCCATGGACTACTTCGGCAACAACTTCATGTTCCTCACCCCGGCCGGCAAGAACCTGCCCACCGCCTACGACTACATGGGCGACATCCGCTGGCTGCTCACCGAAAACACCATGTTCGACATCAAGCGCGTGAAGAACGGCAACATCATGACCGGCTCCCACCGCTTCTGCCACATGCCCTACTGCTCCACGGGCCTCATCGAACTGAACCTGCTCGGCAAGATTTACAAGGAATACCGCATGCCGGGCAACTATCATCACGACCACTTCGAAATGCCCGACGGCAACATTCTGGCCCTCACCCAGGACTTCACCACGAACACCGTGGAAGACATGATCGCCCTTCTCGACCGCGAGACCGGCGAAGTGCTGCGCACCTGGGACTACAAGACCTTCCTGCCCCAGAACGTGGGCGGCTCCGGTTCTCAGGATGCCCACGACTGGTTCCACAACAACGCCCT
>CASFUJ010000015.1 GCA_949297645.1 uncultured Desulfovibrionaceae bacterium | reverse complement strand
CTCGTTCACTGGGAGATCGTGGGGACTGTGCTGCCATACGACGGGGAACCCCGGTGGGACAGCTTGCAAAAAGCCGGGTTTCCCGCTTTTCAGGATATCCGTTTCGTGCTAGCGTTCCCTGTCATGGACATAAAGCGCTACTACCTGAGCGGCCGGAGCGGCTGCTGGCTGGGACAGGACGACAACGGGGAGGATGGTCCCCTGCTCTGGCACGACATCCGCCTCAGCGAAACGGAAGAGGAACTCTCAAAGCTCGACCTTTTCCTTCAGAACCTCGGCGTGGACAGGGAAACCCTGAATTTCTGCACGGTTCCGGTCCACTTTCCCGGGGTGGAGGTTTCGGGAGGCGGAGTGTTTCTGCGTTTTCCCCTGCGCCCCCAGTGGAACAGCGAGCATGCCTCCTATGTGATGATACTGTGCATGAAGGGGCAGCTTGTCAGCATCGGTCCGGAAAAAGCGCTGCTGTTCGACAGGGCGCGTCAGCGTCTGGAAAGCGGAAGCCTGCTTTCCGAGCCCTCCAGTCAGGCGCTTCTGCTTTTCATCATGGACGTCTGCACGGATATCAGCATGCTCCAGTACATGGCCGCCCGATCGGCGGTGGAAGCGCTGACCGACCGGCTCGACGACGAACCGGACAATCTGCGTCTGGACGAGCTTATCGCCACACGTCGTCACGTCTCACGTCTGTATTCCCAGCTTGAAGACCAGCATTACTGCATGGGGCTTCTTCAGGGCATGCAGGCCCAGCACCTGCAGTTCAGCCACCTGAAGACGGAACTCAGGGATATACTGGACAGTCAGAACCATGTGGTACGCAGTCAGGACCAGCTTGAAACCCGCCTGCGCGACCTGCACAACGACTGTCTTCTCCACGCTCAGCGCAAAACGGATTACAGGCTCCGCGTACTCACGGTACTCACCTCCCTGTGCATGCCGCTCAGCGTCATCGCCGGTATCTACGGCATGAACTTCCATTTCATGCCGGAACTTGAATGGAAGTTCGGCTACTTTTTCGTTCTCGGCCTTATGGCGCTCATCACCGTGTCGCTGCTTATCTTTTTCTTCAGGCGCGGCTGGTTCAAGTAACGACCGGAAGACGACCCGGACGCCAGTTTCAGCGGCCGTTCTCCGGGGCTTGACAGCTCCCTTCTTCAAGAGCAGTTTAAAAAACGCTTCTTTTTCCGGAGGGTTTTCTACGCCGCTCCCCCGCCTCTTCCATTCGATATCTGACGTTCCGTTTCCGCGCAACGTCGAGGAGCTGCCATGTTCCCACGTTTCCGCATACCGTCCTTCTGCCTCTGTCTCGGACTCATCGTCCCCGCTCTCTGTGCCTGCCAGCCCAGAGCCGGCAGTGAAAGCCTGCCCGCCCCTCAGACCACTCCGGGACCCGTCATGCAGCATTCCGCCGCTTCACTGGAAAAGCTCCTGCTGCCCGACGGCGGGAACACGCTGTATCGTGCGGATCTCTGTCCCACGGTCATGAGCCTCGGCGAAGACGTGGCCGACATCGCG
The DNA here is from genome assembly GCA_949297645.1 of uncultured Desulfovibrionaceae bacterium. GTDB lineage: Bacteria > Desulfobacterota > Desulfovibrionia > Desulfovibrionales > Desulfovibrionaceae > Mailhella. Next base: position 18,841 of record CASFUJ010000015.1, on the reverse strand, counting down.
CAGCAGAATCTGGGAGTGCGCTATAAAAGCGGCGGAACCTCGCCCAAATCCGGTTTCGACTGCTCCGGTTTCGTGTACTGGGTGTTCTCGAAGTACGGCGTCAGCGTCCCGCGCGACACCGTCCGCCAGTCCCGGGCGGGACAGGAGGTGGCCAGAAACGACCTTCTTCCCGGCGACATCATCATCTTCCGCATCGGCAACACGCCCAACGGTCGCCATTCCGCCATCTACATAGGCGACGACAAGTTCATTCACAGCCCTTCTGCAGGCTCCCATGTACGCATCGAAAATCTCAACGCCGCTTACTGGACCAGACACTACATGACGGCCCGCCGCGTACTTGAAGCCCCGCCCTGCGATCTTGACCTGTACGCCAGCCCGGAAACCGCCGCTCCCCGAACCATGACGGAAGCCCTGACCGACGCGGCCATGTAGAAACGCCGCCTTGCAAAAGGCACGCGCTGCTCTGCGCAGACAGCAAAACGGCGCCGCGGCACTCCGCCTGCCGGAGCCTGCGGAGTGCAGGATCTGCCGTGGCGTCCCTCCCCGCGGACCGCGCCGGAACATCACCGCTTCCCCGGAAACTCTCCGCTTTCCACCGACAATGGAAAGCCGGTTACGCCGACCGAAAAACAACCGGCGCCCGCAGATACGTGACGCCGGTTGCAAACATGCGGTGTGAACCGGTCTCAGAAAGTAAACCTGAGCATCATTCTGCCGGTTACGCCTTCGCGCCGTCCCACATACCCCTGTACACCAAGGTCAACAAACAGAGGCAGAGCGCTTGAAGGGGTAAGAGAAATCCCCAGTTCTCCTATTCCCGTATCGCCTTCAAGGTCAGGAGCCTCTATGGCAAAACCGGTGTTCACCGCATTTGCCCTGCCGTCAAACTCATGTTCCCATGCGACTCCCATATAGGGACTGACATACTCGTTGACATGATAAGTAAAACGGCCGCCGAAACGCAGGCGACTGGAGTTGATGCCGTCAAAACGCAGATGTTCTCCCGTGGAAAGGTTCACGTCGTCACCTTCCTGGTGCGTCCAGAAATACCGGGCGTACAGGTCAAGCCCCGCAGCGTCGGTAAGCTCCCGGAAGTAACCGGCTCCCAGGTGCATCCCGTAATAAGCCGAGCTGCTGTCGTACGCCGCCTTCAGACCGTCTGCATCGCGCAGGTCGCCGTTGTCGTAGTCATTGTGCAGGGAACCGGCGCGCACGCTGGCTTCGGCATAGAAATGACCGGGCCCCACAGGTCGGAAATCCATGCGGGCAAGAATACCGCCGCCCACATACCAGGCGTCGCCGTCGCCGTTCAAGGACGCGTTGTTGAAGGAATTAAAGGTATCGTATGAGCCGTTGCCGTACTCAAAAAACGCGCCCGCGGTAAAACGTCCCGGAGTCGTATCCGTTCCCCATGCCAGACCGGCAAGCATGGACAGGCTCTTCATATCCACATGAGAACCGGTGTCGTAGCGCAAAGAACCGCCGGAAAGCGTACCGAATGCGGCAGGCCCGCGGACTCCGGCCGTGCCTGCGGCGCGCAGGGCGGCCTCCATGCCCTGCCCCGCGACAAGGTCGGCTCCCTGCAGCGTCAGGGCCATTCCGGCAAGGTACCCTTCGGAAAGAGCCTTGCTCTTTCTGCCTGCAACCGATGCAGCGGAATTGACGGCAACGGCATAAAGACTGTTGCCATCCGTTTTCAGGGCGAACTCATATTCCATGGTGGAACCCTGGGTACCGCTTACCGTATCCTGTGCATATCCGTCGCTTTTCAGACCTCCGGCGCTGTTTGTGAGCAGCGTAATCGTATCCCCCTTCTGCAGGGGAGCTGCGCCGCCTTCCAGGACAACTGAGGAGATGCTGCTGTTGCTGATGTCGGTACCGGCCGTATCCGTAAGGGTAATCACCGTATCGCCGGACCTGATTGTCTCGGGCAGATAAAAACTGTATTTCTCGAAGTTCAGCACATTGGCGGCCGTCAGTCCCGCACCGTGAATTTCCAGACTGTTGCCCGTGCGCACATCGCCGACACCACCCGAGGAGGAAGGGGTAATCTCAACCTTGCCGCCGTACAGATAGGACCCGCTCAGGTCGGGATTATTGAGGATGACCATTCTGTTGTTGGTCGCACTGTATGCAAGGGAACTTGTCCAACTGAAGATATACCCCGAGACCACGTCTATATCTGTCAGCGAGCCGCCGTCCAGAATGACGGTGTTGTTTTCCGCAGACAATGCAGTACTCCACCCCGAAAGGTTTTGGCTCCTTCCACCGTAAACATTCTGTCCGTTCCGGAGGGTTATGCCCTGAACCACAACCTTGTTATAAGAGGCATCGGCCTTCCCTCCTTGTTTCTCCGTCTCGGCAATCCCGCCAATGATGACAGCGGCATCTTCCCCGGTAGCTTTCAATGTTCCACCGGTAACGATGACGCTGTTGTTCCTGGATATCGACTGAAACGCCGAAGCATCTCCGCCGAAAGCGCCGCTCAGCTCACCGCCGTTGACAACAACGCTGTTGCCGCATGCCTCGGCGTAGCCGGATTCTTTGTCGCCTCCCGCATAAGCCCCCTTCACGGCGTCGATTATGTTGCCGCCGTTGATGATGACGCTGTTGCTGTTGGTTATGGCGGTACCCGTGTCGCCAATGCCAACGGCATATGCGCCGTAAACTATGGTGCGGTCAGGTGAACCCGATGAAGGCTTGCTGCCGACGACATTGCCCCGGTTTATGATGACAATATTTTCACTGGCTGTGGCAGGATCTCCTCTATGGCGTACATAGCCGCCGTAAATCCGGCCCGTGTCGCCGCCTTCCATGGTCAGGCGATTTCCTGAAGTTGAGTCAAAACCATCTGCATCCGATATGTTTTGTTCCTTCTTCCAGTATCCTCCGACGAAAGCCAGGTCTGAATCTCCGGTTGTAATTGTTACCGAGTTGTTGTCGCCATCTGTTCCGTTCGTGCCTATTTTATAGACTATACCATTGTAGATAAGAGTGTTGTCTTGAAAGCCGCTGTCGCCCAGCGTCTGCCGGGGCGCGGTAAGGAAAGCGGCCAGCATCAGCAGAAGAGCGGCTTTTCGCCACATGGTACTTGTACCCGTTGTCTGCTTCATGGATACTCCTCACATGCGTTTCGGAGCCTGAACGCAGGTCGATGCCGTTTTCGGAAAGATTCCTTTATTTTTCCAAGTTAGATAAAATAAAGACAACTGTCCAGTCCGCATCGGCGTCGATGGCTTGCGGAAACAGCACGGCTCACGGGAACGTCCTGTCATCATGTCGGGAAATATCCCCGGCCGCCTACCGACAGAAAAGGGCCCCTTCCGAAAAAGGGGCCCTTTTCTGGTTACGGTTGCGGCAGACGGCTACATTTCCGGGGGCAGCTCATTAAGCTGAGCCTGCGAGAACACAGGGCCGTCGAGGCACACGAACTTGCCGCCGAGGTTGCAGCGGCCGCAGATGCCGATGCCGCACTTCATGCGGCGTTCAAGGGTGGTGATGATGTTCTCATCCTTGAAGCCCATTTCGCGGAACGCCGCCAGCGTGAACTTAATCATGATGGGCGGGCCGCAGAGCACGGCGATGGTGTTGTCCGGGCTGGGGGCCAGCTCCTTGAGCACGTTGGGAATCATGCCCACGCGATGAGGCCAGTTCGGAGCCTCACGGTCGATGGTGAGCGTGGTGTGCAATACGTCGCTCTCCAGCCAGCCGGGCAGGTCGGCCTTGTAGGCCATGTCTTCCGGGGAACGCGCGCCGTAGAGCAGGCTGAGCTTGCCGTACTCGGAAGCGTGCTCCATGACGTGCAGCATGATGGTGCGGATGGGCGCCATGCCTATGCCGCCGCCCACGAACACGATGTTCTTGCCCTTCCACTGCTCATAGGGGAAATAGTTCCCCAGAGGAGCGCGCACGCCCACCTTGTCGCCGGGCTGGAGCTTGTGAATGGCGGTGGTCACCTCGCCCGCGCGCATGACGGAAAACTGAAGGTAATCCCTGCACGAGGGCGGGGTATTGATGACGAACGTGGACTCGCCCACGCCGAACACGGAAAGCTGTCCCACCTGACCGGGCTGGTAGGTGAAGCTGTTCCATGCCTCCTCGTTGTCAAAACGCACACGGAACGACTTGATGGTCGGAGATTCCGTGATGACTTCCAGAACCGTGGCGACTTCAGGCAGGTAAGGATTCTTGCTGCAGCCGCAGTTATGTTCGCTCATATTCTCTCCTTACCTCTTCCTGGACTTGCTTTTCGAAGAAGACCGGGACCCCGACTTGCCGGACTTCGAAGACTTCGGAGCGGAAGATTTTGTCTGGGCGGGAGCGGCAGGCGCTTCTTCCACGGCAGGGGCGACAGCCGCGGGCGCTTCCTCAACGGGGGCGGCTTCCGCAGGCGCCGCTTCCTCAACAGGCGCGGCGGCTTCAGGTGCTGCTTCCTCGGCGGGAGCCTCTTCCACGGGGGCCTCTTCTACGGGCGCCGCTTCAGCTGCAGCCGCGGGGGCTTCCGCGACGGGAGCAGTCTCGACAGGCGCGACTTCCCCAACAGAATCGGCAGATTCAAGAGCCGCTTCCTCAGCAGGAACTTCTTCCGCAGGTACAGCTTCCGATGCAGTCTCGGGGGCTTCAACGGTTTCGGCCGCAGGGGTTTCCTGGACGGGGGCTTCGACAGAAGCCGCTTCCACGACCGCGCTTTCCACAACCGTTTCTTCCACGGCGGGAACAGGAGCCGCATCGTCCTCGAACTCCAGAGGGGAACCGTCCACGGCGGCCTTCACCATATGACGGATATCCAGCGACACGGGACAGCTCACCACGCAGCGGCCGCAGCCTACACAGGAGAAGAATCCGTCGTAGCGCTCAGGGTAGAAGCTGAACTTGTGACTCACGCGGTTGCGCATGCGGTCGGCCTTGGAAGGACGGGGATTGTGTCCGCTGGTTTCCAAGGTGAACAGCGGGGACATGCAGGAATCCCAGCTGCGCAGACGACGTCCGTCCAGCTGCGAGCCTTCATCGGTAATGGTAAAGCACTGGCAGGTGGGACACAGATAAGTGCACGCGCCGCAGGAAAGACACTTGACCGTTTCCTTTTCCCAGAAAGCCGTGTCGGTAAAGCGGGAAGCCACCTTTTCGGCCACATGGGTCAGCGTGGAGGGAGAAGGCAGGGAAGAGGCGGCAGCCTCGTGGGCGGTCTGCACTTCCGCGGCCTTGTCCGCAGCGTCGGCAAAGGCCGCGCCTTCCAGCAGGGCCTGTCCCTTCTCCGTCACGACTTCGAGCACGAAGCCGCCTTCCACGGCGGTGAAGAGGATGTCCGACCCTTCCTTGTCGGAAGGATGGCTTCCCACCCAGTTGCAGAAGCAGGAGGAAAAGGCCGAGGGGCACGCCTGCGTCACGATGACGGTGGCCTCGCGGCGGGAGCCGTAGTACGGGTCCTTGAACTTTCCTTCCAGATAGGGACGGTCAAGCACCACGAAGCCGCGGGCGTCGCAGGGACGGCAGCCGAAAAGCACCGTGGGTTCGGCCACGCAGGGATTCTCCAGCGTGGTGGTCAGTTTGGAAGCGTCTTCGGCATCCTTCACGGACTTGAAGGTCACCAGCGTTTCGCACTGCGGCAGCATGGCCTGCTTCGGAGAAGCGGTGGCGCGGCGAAGCAGTGCGTCGATATCGGCGGAAGCGAGCTCTTCGGCCGACTGGGGACGATAGACCACACTGGGGCCTTCCTTGCGGGGAGCCAGCACGCGATAGCCTGAGGCCAGCTTGGCAAGCCAGCCCGTCAGCTCTTTCGGTGTTGCGAAAAGGAGACTGCTCATGCCAGTTCATGCTCCTTGATAGTCGGTTCTTCCACCTGATAGGTGAGCAGCGGAGGCGTGGCGTTCACATCGAGGCCCGCTCCGTAATTGAATATCTTCTGAATGGTGCGGCCGAACTGCTGCTTGAGCGCGAACACGGGAATGTCCATGGGGCAGGCGCGTTCGCATTCGGTGCAGCCCGTGCAGCGCCCGGCGAGATGCTGGGCGTGGATGAGCTGGAAGAACAGCTTCTGCTGCACGGTGTCTTCCTGCGTGACCCACGCGGGGTCGCGGCTGTCGGACACGCAGTGATCGCGGCACACGCACATGGGGCAGGCCCCGCGGCAGGCATGGCAGGCGATGCAGCGCTCCATCTGGCCCTTCCAGTAGCCCATGCGTTCCTCAAGGCTCAGGGAGTCGAGGAAGCGCAGCGCCGGGCTGCGCCCGTCGGCCGGAGCCTCGGGCTCGGTGGTGGGCTTGCCCACGAACACGTCGGAAACGACGGCGTTGGGCTTGACGCAGGTGCGGCACTTGTCCTGCGCCACTTCCGCCATGGTCATTTCGTACTCCTGACCGGCGGCGGTGACGATGAGCTTGTTGCCGCGGCCCACGCAGGATTCCACCATCGCGCCTTCAGGCAGTTTGGCGAGGATGCGGGACACGTTCACGGTACCGTTGCAGCCCATGCCGAAAATCTTCACTTCCTCGCGGGAAATGAGGTTTTCGGCCAGAAGCTCCACCACGCCCTTGCTGTCGCAGCCCTTGACCACGACACCGATCTTGCGGCCCTTGTACTGGGGCAGATAGACGGCGAGGTTGTGCACGTTGAAGGGACCCCAGATGAGGGAATCCACTTCCTCGGGAGTGGTCATGAACACGGGTTCGGCATGGACGGCGTCAAAGCCCTGCTTCCAGCCGAGCACACCTTCCAGACCTTCCGCAAGAGCGTCCTTGATGGCCTGTTTGAGTTCGGGCAGAGAAGGATGCTCGCCGCAGCCGAGGGGACGGATGGATTCCACGAGTTCCTCGGGGCGGTCGTAGCGGGCGGGCACATCCTCCCAGCGGGGCGCCGGGCCGAGGGCATGGATACGGTTCGTGAAATTGGTGACCACGTCCTTCCAGCGCTGACCTTCGGAAGCGGAAACCCAGGTGTACTCAAAGCGGTCGGGATTGATGCCGATGACGGGCAGGAACTGCTTGAGCAGTTCCAGACGGCGGCGGGCGTAGTAGTTGCCTGCGGAGTAATGGCAGTCACGCGGGTGGCAGCCGGAAACGAGCACGCCGTCGGCCCCGTTGATGAGAGCCTTGAGCACGAACAGAGGGTTCACGCGGCCCGAGCAGGGAACGCGGATGATGCGAAGGTCGGTAGGCTGCACGGCGCGGGCGGTACCGGCCGTATCGGCGCCGCCGTAAGAGCACCAGTTACACAGAAAACCTACGATACGGAGCTCCTTGCCAGCTAGGACAGACATAGGGCGTTCACCTCCGCGAGAAGCTGATTGTCAGTGAAGTGGGCAACCTGAATGGCGCCCTGCGGGCAGGTGGCCGTACAGACGCCGCAGCCCTGGCAGACCGTTTCAATCACATGGGCCTTCTTCTGGCCGCGGATTTCCACTTCCTCGATGGCCTGATAGGGGCAGACCTTGATGCACTTGCCGCAGGCCACGCAGCGCTTGATGTCCACCACGGACACCTGCGGGTCGTTCTCCAGCTTGGGCTTGGAGAAGAGCGCCATGACCTTGGCGGCGGCGGCGCTGCCCTGCGCCACGGATGCGGGAATATCCTTGGGGCCCTGGCACACACCGGCAAGATAGACGCCGGCGGTGTTGGTCTCCACGGGACGCAGCTTCACATGGCTTTCCATGAAGAAACCGAAATGGTCGTAGGAAATACGCAGCTTTTCGGCCAGATTTCCCGCGCCTTTCGAGCCTTCCACGCCCACGGCGAGCACCACCATGTCGGCATCGACCTCAACGGATTCGCCGAGCAGCGTATCCGCGCCGCGCACGATGTAACCGACCTTGCCGTCGGGACGGACCGTAGGCTGGATGGCGGAGACGCGACCGCGGATGTACTGCACGCCGTACTCTTCCTGAGCGCGGCGGGTGAACTCATCGTACATCTTGCCCGGCGCGCGGATGTCCATGTAGAAGACGAAGGCTTCGGCGTCCGGCAGATGGTCCTTGGTCATGATGGCCTGCTTGGCCGTGTACATGCAGCAGAAGCCCGAGCAGTAGGGGCGTCCGATGGAGCAGTCGCGGGAGCCCACGCACTGGATGAACACGATGTTCTTGGGCTCCATGCCGTCGGACGGACGATGGATGTGTCCGCCGGTGGGACCGGAGGCCGACATCATGCGCTCATACTGGAGGCTCGTGATGACGTCGGGATAGGCGCCTGCGCCGTATTCCTTGTAGATGGTCCAGTCCACAAGGTCGTAACCGGTGGCCGCGATGATGGCGCCCACCTTCTCCTCCACGATTTCGTCCACCATGTCATAGACGATGGCGCCGGTGGGGCACACCTTGGCGCACACGCCGCACTTGCCTTCCTTGATTTTACGGCAGTAGTCGGGGTTGATGGTGGCCTTCTTGGGAATGGCCTGCGGGAAGGGAATATTGATGGCGCGGCAGTTGCTGATGCCTTCGTTGAAGGCGTCGGGCACGTTCTTCGTGGGACACTTTTCGGTGCAGGTACCGCAGCCGGTACATTTGTCCCAGTCAACGTAGGTGGCGCGCTTTCTGATTTTCACGGTGAAGTTGCCCACGAAGCCGGAAATGCTCTCCACTTCCGAGTGCGCATACAGCGTGATGTTCGGATTCTGGGCCACGTCCACCATCTTGGGAGCGAGCACGCAGCTTGAACAGTCGATGGTGGGGAAGGTCTTGTCGAGCTTGGCCATCTTGCCGCCGATGGTGCTCTCGCGCTCCACCATGACCACGCCTATGCCGGACTCGGCCGCGTCGAGGGCGGCCTGAATGCCGGCCACGCCGCCGCCGATGACGAGCACGCGCTTGGTCACGTCGAACTGCTTGGCGTAGAGGGGGGTGTTGCGGCGCAGCTTTTCCACGGCAAGGCGCACCAGCTCGGCGGCCTTGTTGGTGTTGGCTTCACGGTCGCGGCCGATCCACGAAACGTGCTCGCGGATGTTGGCCATTTCGAACATGTAGCGGTTGAGACCGGCGCGCTCCACCGTGCGGCGGAACGTGGGCTCGTGCATGCGCGGAGAGCAGGACGCCACGACCACGCCGTCGAGACCGTGCTTCTTGATGGCCTGAACGATGTTTTCCTGTCCGGGTTCGGAGCAGGTGTACATGGTGTCCTCGGAGAACACGACATCGGGATAGGTCAGCGCGATTTTGGCGACAGTGGCGGTATCCACCGTCGCTTCAATGTTGCTGCCGCAGTGACAGACGAATACGCCGATTTTCATGATGCGGCTCCTGCGGCCTTCATGGCGTCAAGCTCGGCGGAAACGCGGGCTCTGCGGCGTTCGGCGATCTTGTCCAGAAGGGGATGGGGATTGACGGCCAGCTTGTCCAGACGCATGGTATTCTCGGGCAGGCCGAAGGCGAGCGCAATCATCTGGGTGTAATAGAACACCGGCAGGCCGAAAAAGCTCTTCTTCGAGATTCTGGCGGCCTGACGCTGGCGCAGGTCGAGATTCATGTGGCAGAGCGGACAGGCGGTAATGACGGCTTCCGCGCCGACGGCCTTCGCCGTATCGAGGATGCGGCCGCTCAGAGAGCCGGGAATATTCACATCCGGAATACCCATGGCCGCACCGCAGCACTCGGTCTTCAGGGCAAAGGGCAGCACTTCCGCGCCGAGGGCCTTCATGATGTTGTCGAGAGACACGGGGTTTTCCGGGTCGTCGAACTTCGCCACCTGGGCGGGACGGCTCAGCAGGCAGCCGTAATAAGTCACAACCTTCATGCCTTCCAGCGGATATGTCACACGGGAGGCCAGATTCTCCACTCCCACATGCTCCACGATGGCCTGAAGCACCGAATAGGTTTCCAGCAGGTCGGCTCCGCCTTCGGCGTTGGCCGGCGTGGGGGCGTCGAGAAGTTCATCGACCTCCGCCTTGAACGCGGGCTTCTGCATGCGGTAGCGGGCCATCTTCAGGTTGGAAGAGCAGCTCGGACAGGGAGAAATCACGCAGTCTGCACCGGTCTTCGCGGCCTGCATCAGATTGCGGGCGGCCAGAGCGCCGGAAAGCTCATGGCTTATGGAATGGGCGGGCGTGGACCCGCAGCAGTTCCAGTCCTCGATTTCCACAAGGTCCATATTCAGCGCATTGCACACCGCGCGGGTGGAGGCTTCATACTCCACGGAGGTGCCGTGTCCCGAACAGCCGGGATAATAGGCGTATTTCATGGCTCAGCTCCTCTTTTCCGCGTAGCGCTTGAAAATGCGCGCCACTTCCTCGCGGCCGTGAATGACGGAGGGAATGAAGGGCATCTTGTTCTTCATGAGCGCCATGGGGGCTATCTCAAGGTTGCCCCAGCCGCGCAGCGTGCGCCCCATGTAGTCGGCCATGACGCCGAGCTCGTAGGAACGACCCGTGACATGCACGGTATCAAGAAACGCCTTCCAGAAGGATTCGATGGGCCGATCCTGCACCCACCCCTCGCGACGGGCCATCATGCGCAGCGTTTCCATGACTGCGGCCACGTCGATATTGTTGGGGCAGCGGGCGCTGCAGGTCGAGCACGACAGACACAGCCACAGCGAACGGTTCTTCAGGGCCTCTTCCTTGAGGCCCATCTGCACGGCGCGCATGATCTGGCTGACCTGCCGGTCGTAGAACTGGGCGCCGGGACAGCCGGCCGTACACTTACCGCACTGGTAACAGGCCGACAGGTTCTGACCGCTCTCTTCTTCGACCTGACGCTTGAACTTCAGGTCCCTGGCTTTATCAAGCCTAGTGATGTTCATAGAGACTCCCCTTGAAGACTTTTTCATAACTTTGCAGAAAAACATGGTGTTTTTTCCTCAAATCAAGGAAAAAGTCTTTCAGTGTCTGACAAAAAAAGGACAGCAGTATCCCTTTTAACAACATTCAGTAGAACACACTTCCGAAGGCAAGTCCAGAGTCGGCGCCGGGGGAAGACGACAAAAGAATATCATGCATTTCCGGGGTGTTCGGCCGGAAAAAACGCCCCTCCGTCTGGCGACGCCGGAAAAAATTGGGAAAAAAAGCGCGAAGCGCGACAGGTCTGAGGAGGAGTCGGATATATGACCGAACCGTTTCCACGCTCGGAAAGCGCCGCAGCGTGAATCCGAATCCGTGCGCCCTGCGCGGCTTTTTTCCATACGGGAAAACGTTGCTCAGAAAATACCGCCGACGACGCACTCGGAACAGTCTGCAAAAACTGTGCGGACACAATGAGGGAGGGGCGCCGATGACGCGGCGCAGAAAAAGCGCAGGAAATCGACAGCCAAGGGAATACGGCCCACAGGCACGACAACGCGATGACACGCCCGGAAAGCCAGTCCGGAAACACGAAAGTCCTCCTCTGCTTTGCAGAAAAGGACGTGCAGACGGCGCGCAGACAGGACGGCTCCGGCCTTCCGCTCCAAAGAGCGTCTTACCGGGAAAAGAAGGAAGGGGCGGGAGAAAGGCCTGCACGCATCATCACTGCGGCGCAGGCGGCTTCCGCGGCGGCAAGGGTTCCTTTTTCATCAAGGGTGAGAAATTTCCGGTCCCGATACAGGAAGCGGCCATCCACCATGGTATGCACCACGTTCTCGCGCGTGGCCTGATAGACGACGCGCTGCACGGCATCGCGCCCGAAGGAAGGCAGGGAATGGGGCATGTCCATGTCCAGCACGGCAAGGTCGGCCTTCTTTCCCGCTTCCAGGCTGCCGATATCCTCCGCCTGCCCCATGGCTGCGGCTCCGCCGAGGGTGGCAAACTCCAGCGCCTGCATGGCGGGCAGGGCTTTCGGGTCATGGGTGAGGGCTTTCTGCAAAAGCGAGGCCTGCCGTACTTCCATAAGCCCGTCCATATGGTTATGCGCCCCGTCGAGGCCTATGCCCACGCCCGCCCCCATGGCTGCCAGCTCCGTCACAGGCGCTATGCCGGAAGCGAGTTTGGTATTGGAAGACGGACAGTGCGCCACATGGGTGCCCGTTTCGGCAAGCAGCCGTTTCTCCTCCCCGTCCAGCCAGATGCAATGGGCAAGAATCACGTCCTCCCCCGTATAGCCTATGCGGTCGAGATACCGGACGTTGCGCTCATGGCAAAGTTTCTCCACCAACGCGATCTCGCCGAGATTCTCCGAAGCGTGGGTATGCAGGCGAAGGCCGTTCTGCCGGGCCATGTCCCGCGCGGAAAAAAGCAGCTTTTCCGAGCAGGACGGCACGAAACGCGGAGCCACGGCATAGCGCAGACGCCCGTTCCCGGCCATGTGCCAGCGCCGTATGAGGCGCTCCGTCTCGCGCAGGCACTCTGCGGCCTCTTCCCGCATGAGCGAAGGCATCTCGTCCCCCATATCCATCATGCACTTGCCGAAGAGCCCGCGCAGGCCGACTTCCGCCATGACTTCGAAAATCGCGTCCTCGTGCAGGGTGGTTCCCATGTCGATGAGCGAGGTCGTCCCGCTGCGGATAAGCTCCATGGCGGCCAGCCTCGCGGACGCCGCGTTGCTCTGCCGGTCATGGGCGGCCTCCAGAGGCCAGGTGCGTTCCCGCAGCCACTCCATGAGGGCCAGATCGTCGCACAGGCCGCGGAACAGCGCCTGCGTCACATGCATGTGCGCCTGCACGAGACCGGGAATCACGGTCATGCCGTGCAGCTCCACCACGTCCACGTCTTCTTCCGGCCGGGACGCGCCCTCCTCATGAGGCGTGACGGCGGCTATGCGGTCGCCTTCCACCAGAATGTCCGCCCGCAGGACGCGGCGCGTCCTGTCCATGGTGATAACAAGACCGTCCGACAGCAGCGTCCTCATGCCTTGCCGTCCCCGCGATACGCACGCAGCAGCAGCCACGCTCCGGCCAGAAGAAGCGGCAGGCAGAGTATCTGTCCCATGGTGACCCATCCGGCGAAAAGGTAGCCGAGCTGGGCGTCGGGCATGCGGAAGAACTCCACGATGATGCGGCTTACGGCATAGAGCACGCCGAAAAGCCCCGCCACCGCTCCCCGGGGCCGGGGCCGGGAAGAGTATATCCACAGAATGACGAACAGCAGCACGCCTTCAAGACCCGCCTCATACAGCTGAGAAGGATGCCGCGGCAGCGGTCCCGCTCCGGGAAAAATCATGCCGAGAGGGCTGTCGGTCACCCTGCCCCAGAGCTCGGCGTTGATGAAGTTGCCCATGCGTCCGAAAAACAGACCGGTAGGCACGAGCGGCGCCACGAAGTCCAGCATGTCCAGCAGCGTCTTTCCGTTTCTGCGCCCCCACAGCCAGCATGCCGTCACCACGCCGAGAAGTCCGCCGTGGAAGGACATGCCGCCGTTCCATACGCGCAGGATTTCCACCGGGTCGGCAAGATAGGCGGAAAGGTCGTAGAAAAGGACATAGCCGAGCCTTGCGCCGACGATGACCCCGAGCATGGCCCAGGTGACGAAATCGTCCACCTGTCCCCCGCTCCAGGAGCACCACGGCCGGGACGCGCGAAAACGCCCCAGCAGCCAGCCTGCCAGAAAGGCGAAAACATACATGAGTCCGTACCAGTGCAGCTGCAGCGGACCTATGGAAAGAGCCACGGGATCTATGGAAGGATAATGCATCTTGTTCTCCCTTTGTCCCGCGCCTTCTACCATAAAAGAGAAGGACAAGCCAGAGGCCCCGTTCCCGAAGACCGGGACCAGCGCGGCGTCCGCCTCCGGATTTTTCCTCAAAACGCGCTTTTCCGCAACCGCCTCATGTTACGCTCTATATTCTCTAACCCCTCGGGCATAAAAAAGGCTTTACGCGCCCCCGTGACTACGCTACTTCCGAAAGAAAGAACCTCAAGGAGCCGCCATGCTCAGAAGCACCCGTCCTTTTCCTCTTGCCGCGGCCGCGCTCTGCCTCGCGGGCCTTCTCTTCTGCCTGTGGGTGTTCTTCACCGGGGGCAGGCAGCTCTGCCTCACCGACGGCTGCTCTCTTTTTCAGGATTTCAGCCTCGCCGGTATTTCCCTCTGGCAGGCGGGAAGCGTTCTTTTCGTCGTCCTTCTTATTCTCGCGCTGCTGCGTCTTTCCCGCGCCGCCTTTCTCCTCGCCGCCCTTGCGCTGGCGGCGGATGTTCTTCTGCTCATCATCATGGTGTTCACCGCTCCCTGCGTGAACTGCCTCATCGTCGGAGCCCTCATCGCTCTTTCCTTTCTCGCCTTCCGCAGAGACTCCGTGCCGTTCCGGGCGCCGCGCTCCGCGCTGGCAACGCTCTGGCTCGTGCTGTTCATCGTGAATTTCGGCGGCGTGCTGCGCGATCTGGCCGAACCGTGGTCCCCCATGCCCGAGGCCGGTCAGACCTCCGTGCAGGTCTATTTCTCCCCCAGCTGTCCCGCCTGCCGTACCCTTCTCTCTCAGGCCGATACACTGACGGACGCCCGATGGTATCCCGTGCCGGAAGACACGCGCGACATCTGGCTCATCGCATCCATGAGCGAGTACCTCCGGCAGGGCGCGCATCTGAGGGAAGCCGTGGAAAAAGCGCAGCAGAGCGTCCCCCCCCTGCCCGACTTCAACGAAGATGTTTCCCTGCGCCTCGGTCTGCTGCGACCGGACATGCTGCTTCTGCAAGTGCGTCTGTGGCGCAATCACGCGCATGTGCTTGCCGCAGGTTCGGACAGACTGCCCTTCGTGGAATTCATGGGGCTGCCCTCCTTCCTGACCGCTCCCCGGAAGTCTGCCCCCAAGCTCTCCGCTCCCGCCGAGGTCCCGCAGAACACCATTCCGGAACTTCCCGGGCTCGGCGTGGCAGGCTTCTGCGACGGAGAGAGCGAAGAGCCATGCGAGGACGGAGCCATGCCTTCCGCCACCGGCAACCTCATCGACACCAGCGGCATGATTCCGGAAGGCACAACATTGTCTTCCTCTTCGGAGCAGTGAAAATTTCCATGGTTTCCCATGGTTGAAACGCAGCATGCGAATACAGGAGTCCTCCGCCTTCCACAATCAACCATAAGAAGCACCAGCGCCCCATCCTTATGAAATTTTTTCAATCCTGTGACATTGCAGGAGAAAAACAGACAATCCGCAATAATGCCGACTTGTCTATGAAAAAAAGTTAAGCTAACCTCTGCCAAATTAGCGGCTTTTTGGAGGCCGTGCCTTTTCACCATTATTCACGCAGGCATACATGGACATCGCAGAACTGTGCAGCAACCGGCGGGACGCTCTGGTGGAGAGCTGGGTCAA
Organism: uncultured Desulfovibrionaceae bacterium; assembly: GCA_949297645.1. Taxonomy (GTDB): domain Bacteria; phylum Desulfobacterota; class Desulfovibrionia; order Desulfovibrionales; family Desulfovibrionaceae; genus Mailhella. The sequence continues at coordinate 3,702 of CASFUJ010000015.1, read as the reverse complement.
CCGTTTCTTCGCCAGCTATCCTCTTGACAGCAAGGGCTTCATGCGGACGAAGCGTGACCGCTTCGCCAATCCCGTCGGGGAAACGACGCGTATGGCGGCGGGCGTGCTGTTCGACGCCGTCATCGGCCTCGACGCGGAACCCGCCACCGTCAAACAGGCTCTGCACGACCTCATATGGATACGCGCCGTGCAGGACATGCCCCCTTCCAAAGCCGTGGGGGCGCTGTATCTTCTTAAGGAACTGCTGCGCGAAGAGGTGCTGCCCGAATGCCTGAAGCCGGAACATTCCGGCCTGAAGGTTCTGAAGGAATATCTCGCCATGGAATCCAGGCTCGACACGCTGGGGCTCATGGCGCTGGATATGTATGCGGAGGCGAGGGAACGCGTCTTCAGAATCAGAGTGGAGGAAGTCAAGCGAAGCCAGTCGCAGGTGATACGTCTGGCCAAGCTTCGGAGGGAGCAGGCGGAACCTGCTTCTGAAACTGAAAATCGAGGGGTAGAGGAATGACCATCGCATTTGCGGCAACTCTGCTTATCCTGTTTGTGGGATGGGCGGGGTCAGCACTTGGCCTGCAGTATCTGCTCGGCGTGATTTTACCGCTGACAGCGGGTGCTGTGTTCATCATCGGTTTTATCTGGAAAATCATCCGCTGGGCCAAATCGCCCGTACCGTTCGCCATTCCCACAGTGGCGGGCCAGCAGCGCTCTCTTGACTGGATAAAACCCAACCGCCTGGAATGTCCCTGGACCACGCCCGCCGTCATCGGCCGCATGATCCTCGAGGTGTTCGCCTTCCGGTCCCTGTTCCGCAACACGCGGGCCGCGCGCACCACCATCGACGGCACGCCGCGCGTCACCTATTTTTCCAACAAGTGGCTGTGGGTGTTCGCCCTGCTGTTCCATTACAGCATGCTGGTCATCATCATCCGTCACGCCCGCTTCTTCCTTGATCCCGTACCGGTATGCATCGCGGTCATCGAGTTCGTGGACGGCGTATTCCAGGTGGGCGCTCCCCGCTTCTATCTGACCGACGCCTTCATTCTCGCCGGTCTGGCCTTCCTGCTGCTGCGTCGCGTGTGCACCGAAAAGCTCCGCTACATCTCGCTGCCCGCCGACTACTTCGCGCTGTTCCTTCTCATTGCCATCGCCGGTTCCGGCATCTGCATGCGTTACATCTCCAAGGTGGACATCAACCAGGCCAAGGAAGTCATCATGGGTCTCGCCATGCTGCAGCCCGTGGATCCCTCCGGTCTCGGCTCCATCTTCTTCATCCATGTGACGCTGGTGAGCGCGCTTCTCATCTACTTCCCCTTCTCCAAGCTGATGCACATGGGCGGCGTCTTCATGAGCCCCACCCGCAACATGAAGTGCAACACCCGCGAAGAGCGGCATGTGAACCCCTGGAATCCGCCCAAGCATTATCACACCTACGAAGAATATGAAGATGATTTCCGCGAAGCCATGGTTGAGGCCGGCATCCCTGTAGAAAAGCAGCCTGAACCCAAGACGGAAGCCTAAGGAGTTACTGGTCATGGCAAAAATGCCCACACCCGAAGAATTGCTGGCGGCCACGCCCGCTTCCTTCCCCAAAGAGGGTTGGATGGACACCAAGCCGGATTTCCATCCCGGCAGCTTCTGCTACCCCGCCAAGACGGAAATATTGAAAGGGCTCGGCTTCGAGAACGCCCACGACTGGGCGCCCGACAGCGAAGACTGGGAACTGCCCGAAAACTGGGAGCAGATTCTCCACAATTCCCTTGAGGACGCGCTGAAAAAGCACCGTTCCCTCAAGGTGTTCATGGACTGCTGCGTGCGCTGCGGCGCCTGCGCGGACAAGTGCCATTTCTTCATCGGCACCAACGATCCCAAGAACATGCCCGTGCTGCGTGCGGAACTTCTGCGTTCCGTGTACCGCAAGGACTTCACCACGGCAGGACGTCTTCTCGGCAAGTACGCCGGCGCCCGCAAACTGGACAAGGACGTCATCAAGGAGTGGTTCATCTACTTCTACCAGTGCACGGAATGCCGCCGCTGCTCCCTGTTCTGCCCCTACGGCATCGACACTGCGGAAATCACGGTCATCGTGCGTCAGATGCTGCTGGACCTCGGTCTCGGCATCCACTGGATCATGAACTCGGTCAACGACTGCAACCGCACCGGCAACCACCTCGGCGTCCAGCCCCATTCCATGCGTGAAATCGTGGAATTCCTCTGCGACGACATCGAAACCATCACCGGCATCCGCGTGGATCCGCCGTGGAACGAAAAGGGGCATGAAGTCATCTTCATCACTCCCTCCGGCGACTACTTCGCCGACCCGGGCATCTACACCTTCATGGGATACCTCATGCTGTTCCATGAAATCGGTCTCGATTACACCCTGTCCACCTACGCCTCCGAAGGCGGCAACTTCGGCTCCTTCGTCTCCTTCGACGTGGCCAAGCGCCTCAACGCCAAGATGTACGCGGAAGCCGAACGTCTCGGCGTCAAGTGGATTCTCGGCGGCGAATGCGGACATATGTGGCGCGTGGTGAACCAGTACATGGCCACCTACAACGGCCCCACCCCCGCCAACATGGAAGTGCCCGTCTCCCCCATCACCGGCACGGTGTTCAAGAACGCCGCCGCCACCAAGATGGTGCACATCGCCGAGTTCACGGCCGACCTCATCAAGCACAACAAGCTCAACCTGCGCCCCGAGCGCAACAACCACATCATCACCACCTGGCACGACTCCTGCAACCCGGCCCGCGCCATGGGCCTCCTGGAAGAGCCCCGCTACATTCTCAGGCACGTCTGCAACAACTTTGTGGAAATGCCCGAGCACACCATCCGTGAAGAAACCTTCTGCTGCGGTTCCGGTTCCGGCCTGAACGCCGAGGAAATCATGGACCAGCGTCTGCGCGGCGGCTTCCCCCGTGCCAACGCCCTGCGCTATGTGCACGACACCAAGGGCGTGAACTGGATGGGCTGCGTGTGCGCCCTCGACCGCGCCGCTCTGCCTCCGCTTGTCGATTACTGGGTGCCCGGCGTCACTGTCAGCGGTCTGCACGAACTCGTGGCCAACGCTCTGGTGATGAAGGGCGAAATTCCCCGCACCATGGATCTGCGTCAGGAAGATCTGCCCTTCCCCGATGAAGACCCCGCCGCCTCGGAGGAAGCATAAATGTATAACGCAAAATTCGTCATCCCCGGCATTCTCATCTTCGCCGGGCTGTTCACCGCGCCCTTCTGGATCAATATGCTTTCTTCCGGTCAGCAGAAGGTTGAGGTGGTGCTCCCCACGGAACCCGTCACCTTCTTCGGGGAAGAACGCACCCAGTGCGTGGAACCCCGGGAATGGATGGCCGCCAACCACATGGAACTGCTCCTTGAATGGCGCGACCAGGCCCTGCGTGAGAACAAGCGCATCTATGTCGCTACCGACGGCAAGAAATGGGAAACCAGCCTGCAGAACACCTGCATGGCCTGCCACAGCAACAAGGCCGACTTCTGCGACAAGTGCCACGATGCCAACAGCGTGAACCCGTATTGCTGGGACTGCCACGTCGTACCCCAGGGGAACAATCATGAATTCGAGTAGACGTTATTTTCTCAAAGTCGCAGGTCTGTCCACCTTCGCCCTGGCCGCAGGGGCGGCCCGTGCGGAAGCGGCCGAGGCCTCCTATGAAGCCTATCCCGAGGGCCTGAAGGCCCATCGCT